>JAADIN010000007.1 GCA_013151315.1 Planctomycetota bacterium
AAGAGCACGAAGAAAAAGTGCTCGCTGCCGAAGAGCGTTCGCGGGATTTGGAATATGGATTTTTCGTCGAGCTTCGCGAGCTGGTCGCCGGAGCGGCCCGACGTCTTCATGCCACGGCTGAGGCGCTTGCCGAACTCGACGTGCTCGCCTCGCTTGCCGAGCTGGCTCGTTCGCGCAACTATGTGCGTCCGGAGATTGTTGAAGAGCCGGTGCTCGAAATCGTCGACGGACGCCACCCGGTGCTCGACATTACCGAAACCGAAGGAACCTTTGTACCGAACGGCGTGCGCTGCGCTGCGAATGGGGAATTGAAAAATCCAGACAACTCCGCAATCCTTCTTATCACCGGCCCCAATATGGCGGGCAAAAGTACTTACATTCGCCAAGTCGCCCTGCTGACGCTACTTGGCCAAATCGGCAGTTTTGTGCCGGCCCGCACAGCGAAGATCGGCATTGCCGATCGCATCTTCGCACGCGTTGGCGCCAGCGACGATCTGGCCCGCGGTCGGAGTACTTTCATGGTCGAAATGACCGAGACGGCGCGCATTCTCAATACGGCAACCGAGCGCAGCTTGGTGATTCTCGACGAAATCGGCCGAGGCACGAGCACGTACGATGGTTTGTCGCTCGCCTGGGCGGTGGTCGAACGCCTGCACGATACGATCGGCTGCCGCACCCTGTTTGCCACGCATTACCACGAGCTGACCGACTTGGAAACGACGCTTGCCGGGGTGGCCAATCTCAACGTCGCGGTCAAGGAATGGGAAGGCCAAGTGGTGTTCCTACACCAGATCGTCGCAGGGGCAGCCGACAAGAGCTACGGGATCCACGTCGCGCAGCTAGCCGGCGTACCGCGTGAGGTGAACGAGCGGGCGAAAGAAATCCTAGAGCAACTAGAAAGTCAAAGCAGAACCCCCAAAAATTTAACCGCCGAGCTTGCTCGGCGTTCTTTAGCCAGTGAGCAAGCTCGCAGCCCCTCCACGGCTACACAAAACGGCCAATCACTGCAAATGACGCTCTTCGACACGGTCGACCACCCGCTGCTCGCAACGATTCGCACCGTAGACCTCAACACCAAGACGCCGCTCGAAGTACAGCAGTTGGTGCAGCAATGGCAAGAGCAGTTGGCAAGTGGAACGGCAGACGTGCAAGCGAAGCCCCGATAAATGGGGTGGGTAGCCACCGTCGCCAGACGGTGGGCTCCACGCTCTGGCGAGCGTGACTACTGTTCCTTAGGGTGACTACTTGCCGGCCGCTTTCTCTACCGATGGGTCCACCGTCAGCGATGCCAGCGCTTGCTGTAATTCGCGCCGAGTCGCTTCGCTGTATTCGATGTCGAACCAGACGATTGTTCCCTCAGAGTCGAGAACATAGATGCGTGGCAGCGCTAGGGTGCCGACCTTCGAGAGCGCCTCACCCTCGGTATCGACAAGTTGTGGGAACTCGGCATGCACCTCGCCCAGTAGGTTCCGCAACGAGTCGGCCTGTTGGTGGACCGCGATGCCGACGACCGCGACTTGCTCGGAGTCGAATTTTTTGACGAGGTCGCGCTGCATGTCAATCAAGGCCGTTCGGGCCATCCAGCGATCGGGATGCCAGAACAGGACAACCGTCGCTTGGCGGCCGCGTAGCGAAACCAAATCGGTCATCGCTCCGCTTAAGTTCGGCAGCTTCATGGTCGGAAACGATTCGCCGACGCCCACCTTGCACTGCTTCGCATGACCGTCAGAGAGCCAAACCCGGGGAATGGTCGACTTGAATGGCCCTGTTATCGATTTGAGAACCGAATGTTGAACTTGGATTTCGGAAGAATCGGATTTGCCCGTCGTCGCCTCCTTCGAGTCGGCCAGTGCGAAACCACAAGTGATTGCCGAAAGAGCAACTGCCAAAAAAAACTTGGTTGGTAGAGGGATCATTTTTCGGATGCGGTGCCTGCTAGAGAAGTGGGTGACAAGACGACTCGGAGAGTCGTGCTACTCTGCTGAATAGTATTGTCGAGGCCTAGCAGGCGAACGTCAAGCAGCCCAGATTACCCATCAAGCTTAATGTGCAACTCTTGCAGTTGCTTTCGGTCGACTTTTCCGGGAGCTTCGGTCATGAGGTCGGCCGCTTTTTGCGTTTTAGGAAAGGCAATACAGTCACGGATATTATCCAGCTTCCTGAAAAGCATAACCCAGCGATCGATGCCCAGGGCAATGCCGCCGTGGGGCGGGGCTCCATATTGCAAAGCGTCGAGCAAGAAGCCAAACCGTTCGGTGGCCGTCTCCTCGTCGATGCCGAGTAGGGTAAAAACTTTTTTCTGAATCTCGGCGTCGTGAATTCGGATCGTCCCGCCGCCCGCCTCGCTGCCGTTGATGACGAGGTCATAAGCTTGCGCGCGGCACTTGCCCGGGTCGGTATCCAGCAGCGCCACGTTGTCTTCCAGCGGCGCGGTGAACGGATGATGCATCGCCTGCCAAGTCTTGGTTTCTTCGTCGTAGTCAAACATCGGGAATTCGACGATCCACGAAAAATTCATCGCCTCGGAGTCGTACAACTTCATTGCTTTGCCGATTTTGGTCCGCAATGCGTGCAACACTTTGCACGTACCAGGAAATTTGTCGGCCGCGAACAAGATCAGGTCGTCCGGTTCGGCCCCCAGTCGTTCGGCAAATTCGGCAAGCAACGGGGCATCGAAAAATTTGGTGATCGCCCCGGCGAGCTGGCCGTTCTCATCGACCTTGAACCAAGCGAGACCTTTGGCCCCGAATTCTTTGGCGTATTCGGTAAGCGCATCGATCCCGCGGCGGCTGTACTGCTTAGTGCCTTGCTTGACATTGATGGCTCGCACACGTCCGCCCGCCTCGACTGCCCCGCTGAAAACGCCAAAACCGCTTTTGGCAGCCAGGTCGGAACAGTCGATCAGTTCCAGCCCAAACCGCAAATCGGGCGCATCGTGGCCAAAACGCTCCATCGCTTCGTCGTAAGTCATGCGCGGCAGAGGCGTCGGGACCTCGATGCCCAGCTCTTCTTTGGCCAGTTTTGCGACAAGGCCATCGATGATGCCGAGAATATCGTCGGTGTCGACGAAAGCCATTTCGACATCGAGCTGCGTAAACTCGGGCTGGCGGTCGGCCCGCAGATCTTCGTCTCGAAAGCAGCGTGCAACCTGCACGTAACGATCGTAGCCGGCGATCATGAGAATTTGCTTGTACAACTGGGGCGATTGGGGCAGGGCGTAAAACGAGCCCTCATGCACCCGACTGGGGACCAAATAGTCGCGGGCCCCTTCGGGCGTGCTCCGGCCAAGCACCGGGGTTTCGATGTCGATAAAATCTTGTTCCGCAAAATAGTTGCGCATTCCTTTGATAATCGAAGCCCGCTGCATCATCGTCTTTTGCATCTCCGGACGACGCAGATCGAGATACCGATATTTTAGTCGCAGGTCTTCGCCGGGCACTTCTTGCGTACCGGGCGAGAGCGGCGGGGTAAGACTCTTGTTGAGCAACTCGAACCCAGTCACACGAAGCTCGATCTTGCCGGTTTCCATCTTCGGATTGGCCATCCCCTCGGGCCGAGCGGCCACGGTGCCGGTTACCTGCAAGACGTATTCCGCCCGCAAGGATTTGCTCGCTTCGATCACCTCGGGCGGAGAATCGGGCGGGTTGAAGACGACTTGCGTTAGGCCATAGCGATCACGCAGATCGACAAACAGCCCTCCGCCATGGTCGCGATAGCTGTCGACCCAACCGCACAAGGTGACGGTTTCTCCAATTTGTCCTTCGCCCAGTTGGCCGCAAGTATGTGTCCGAAGCACGATTTTTCCTTTTGAGGTAACTTTTGAGGTAACACTTCAGCCGAATGCAGTAAAAATTAGCCACGGATAAACACAGATGAACACGGATTTTCGAACGGGTTCGGCGTTTCTTCGTAGTTTTCTTTCAGCAGACAGACTGACTGAAAACCCTTTTTTATCTGAGTTTATCCGTGTTCATCTGTGGCCAACTTACGACATTCGGCTGAAGTATTACTTTTTGAGAAAGCACTAGCCTACCGCCTAAAGCCTCCCGCCTCTAGCCTCTTCATCCCTTCGGCAGTGCTGATTTGCGGCTGGTAGCCAAAGTCTTGCCGGGCGGCGGAAATATCGAACCAGTGCGACGTGGCCAGTTGGGCCGCTAGAAACCGGGTCATCGGCGGTTCGCCGGCTAGTCGCAGCAGCCGAAAAGCCGCTTCGCACACTGCCCCGACTCGCCATGCCGAGCGATACGAGATCGATTTTTCCACCGGCGGAAGCTCCGCGAGCACCAGGATTTCGTTGATCCACTGCCAGCAATTGACTGGTTCGCCTTGGCTGAGAAAATAGGCTTTTCCCGCAACAGGCGAGTTTTTCTCGGCCAATGCATCCGCCGCTTGCAAGTG
>JAADIN010000199.1 GCA_013151315.1 Planctomycetota bacterium
GCCTCCTGCCAAAGAAATCGATCTTCCATGAAAGAAACCGAATTGTTACATAGATGAGACCTCTGAATCAATCGTGAAATGCTCTAGGCAGCAAGTAGTTCCCGCGTCTTGTACGCCCATTCACCGCAGAGAGATCGAATGCCAGACATTCAAGAGGAACATTCCAAGGACTCTGACGATCCGGCGCAAGCCGGTTTGGTGCCGTGTAGGTATTGTGGCGAGATGATCAAGGCGATAGCGCGAAAATGTCGCCATTGTCGAGAATACCTTGATGAGGAACTGAGGGCTGAAAACCGAGCGGGCTCGGTCGCCTCCACGACGGATCGCTTGCTGATGCCCGTGGATCGGCCTCTTTCGGCCATTGCTGCGGGATACCTGGGGCTTCTGTCTCTGTTGCCTCTGTTTGGCATTCTTGCGATTGCTTTTGGGTTTTACGCTCTGTCGGTGCTGAAAAAAAATCCTACGTTGATAGGGCGAGGTCGGGCCATTTTTGGGATTGTCATGGGGATTCTTTTTACGCTTCTATATGGAGCAGGAATTGTTTCAATTGCCATGGGTTATTAGCAACGGTTCTCACCTCGTCTCTGCACTAATGTGTCTGAACCCGAATGACGGGGGGTTCAGAATTTATCCGCCAAGCTCGGATTTCGTAGTCCTCAAAACGGACGTGTAAGCCTTCTCGAAGCTCGGGGATCAGTTTCGAGGCACCAACCAAGGGGCCCTCGAATTGCATCCTGCCATTAGTGCGATTTACCGATTTCACGACCATGCGAAGAGGATCGAGACTCGCGCCCTTGGAAAGGCAGATCAGCACTTCCAAGCGCGTGTCGGGCGACGACTGAAAAGTGCGGACTGCTTGGCGCAGCTTGCTTTCAAACTCTCGATCCGTGGCAAGATTTCGGTTTCGCGAAGACGCTTCGACCGAGAGACGGTCTCTCTGGAAGGGTTTTAAGTCCTTCGAGTTTTGCCAGGCAGAGAGAATCTCTTCTTTTGCCGGAAACAGTTCCCAAGACCAATCTTCTGCCGTGTAAAAGGCCTTGGATTTTTCTCCGGCCAGCCGGACGGCCAAGCGGCGGAACGGGTCTTTCAGCTTCTCGTGTCGAGGCTCGGTCAAAGCACTTCTCCCGACAGCCAGCCAATGAGGAGACTGGTTTGCCGCAGCGGCCAATGGCGCCGAATCATCGGCAAAACTCCAATCGGGATCGTACTTGCCTGAACCCGTAGCGATCCAAAGACTGCCACTTTCCAAACGAACGGCAAAAGCATCTTTTACCTCATCGCGTAGCGACTTTAGTGACACGACCGAGGAGCTATCGTGCAGCTCCATTTCGCGTAGCTTGTCGGAGAGACTCGCAACGTCGAGTTGCCAGGGCTCCTCGGAAACAAAAATTACGGCGTTTGTCGGGCGATCGTAGGACATTCCGACGGGATATTTTTCTTGCAACTTGCGAAAGCGACTGCCGAGAAAAGTAGGCCCCACTTCGTCGTGCGTATAGAACCTGCTGGCGTCGTCGTTTGCTGCAGTAGCGAGGCTTGCCAGACGCCCCGCCTCGGCATAATTGCCAGTCATCACGCTAACGATGGCAAGCTCGGCAGGGTCGTTATCTCTTCGCTGGTAGGTTTTTGCCAATTTAACCGCTTCCTTGGCCTGTCCGTTTCGGATCAGAGCGATTAGCAGACGGTCTTCGAGAGAGCTTTTTTGGTAGGAAGCAATGACTTCGTCGTCCTGAGAATCCAGCAAACGCTTGGCCTGCTGGATATAGGCAGGATTATTTTTGAGGTCCCAGGAGATATTTGCTTGGTGCTTGGTAATCTGAAGGTCTCGTGGCCAATCTTTTCGATGCTCGGCAATCAAGCGATTCAGCGACTCCCAATCTTCGTTCGAGGAAAAACTGTTGGCGAGAGAATCGAAAGTTTCCTTGGGTTCGGAGCTCGTCGTGTAGTATTGCATCCAGCGATTCGATTCGATTAAGATTTCTCTCAGTCGATATTTGAACATCCAAGGAGTGTTGTCGGGGCTCTTTTCGATCCCCTCTTTCAATGCTTCGATGGCTTCGTCCCAAAGCGATTCCTCGGCGGCAAGCTCGGCTGCGAAGTAGTGGAGTTGAGGGTCGTCGGGTTCATGGGTGCGGTGCAACTGCAGAAGCCTCTGGACCACATCCCAGCGCCGGTCAGAGACGGCGAGGCGACCAAGCTGTAAAAAACGGTGTTTTTTGTCACTGGCGTTTTCGTAGGCTTCTTGGGTTCGACCAAGTTGATGGAGTACCATGCCGAGAGAATTGGCGAGTCGGTTGCGGCGATACTCATTTTCCTCTTGCTCATCACTCTCGCCAGTTTTGGCTTGAGGCAGCTTCAGACCGATTTGCAAAATCTTTTCTGCTTCTTCGTAATGATGCTCTTCGAGGGCAATTTGCGCCCGATAGTAGAAACCGTTCAGCGATTTAGGGAAACGCTTACAAAAGGCGTCGACCAACTCGTGAAATTCTTGTTCCGTAAGCTGGGACTCTCCGCTCTCGTACTCATCTTCGTATTGGTAGGCGATCACCTCAAAAGCCGATTCGGGATCGGGCACTTGCTTCCATGCGGCGACTCCTTGACCGATCTGGCTCATAGCTTCGATATAGGCGGTAGCGTAGTTGTCGATTGCGTCTTCGTCTTTTTCGGCTTGGAAGGCGAATCGGTAATGCTCGGCCGCCGCTTGATAGTTGCCGTCCATGGATTGCGCGACTCCCAGTACGTAGTTCGAGGCAGGCGAGTCGGGGGCTTGGTTCTTCAGGTAGTCTGCAAGATACAAAAGCCCAGGATAGTCTTGCCACCCGACCCAAGTCGCCAGCGAAACAACCGTTGCCGAAGGATCTTTGAGCCGCGTGAGATACGGCTCGAAGTCCGATTTTTTGTCTTGTGGAAGCGCGAGCAGAAGGCTTTTCAGAGCTTGAGCATCTTCCGGTTCGGTTCGGAGTACCTCCTCCCACTCGACGAGAGCTTGGTCTTTGCGGCCATTGGCTTCCAGGATGAGGGCTTTGATTTGGCAAAGCTCGGGCGTGGGGCCGACGGCGTTTTCATACGCTTGGGCATATTTGAGCGCTACTTGGTAGTCGCTCCAGCGATTGCAGTTCATCAAGCCGAAGTACGCCCCAGGGGTATCCTCGGGACGGGCGACTCGAAGAAAACAGCGCTCTGCTTCGTCGGTTTCTCCGAGTGCCTGCCAACGATAGCCGGCAAGCACCCAGCGGAAATTAACTCGCGTGGGGCTGTTTGCGTTTCGGCAAGGCGGATTTTGGATTGTGCCTTTTCGTTTTCGCCTTCCAGCATGGCGGTGTCGGCTTCCACCAGCAAATCGGCCCAGCGATTGTAGCCTTCGATGAGAGAAGTATTCGCATATTTCGCATAGAGGCCCCAGTCTTTAGAGACAAAAACCCCTAGATCCATGCGCTGCCAATCGTACAGTTTCCAGGTATTGTCTTCCGAGGCGATCAGGAATCGCATTTCGTACTGGTCTCCTGAGACCGCATTGCTGCCATAGGCGTAAACGATTCGAGAAGCGGGGTCGTCTTTCAGGGCGAAGATTTTTACGACAAGGAGTTTGGACCAATAGGATTTGACATCCAGAGATTTTTTCAACTCCGACCGCAAAAATCGCTTTTCTAAATTGGAATATCCTGCGAGACGGCCCGTGATTTCCATTCGCTTCATCAGTCGATAGCGATCCACGAGGTCGACGAATCGATCGTTGTCTTCGTTCTGAGCGCAAAGCTCAAGGGTCTCTAGAAATTCCTGGATCGCCAATCGCTCTTGCTTTGCTTCGAGCGAAAGTTCGGCGAGCGGGTCGATGGCGGCATCAAATTCGCGGAACGCTTGGACCGACTCTTTTCGCAGCTCGGTCGCGTCGCGAATCCTCGAGACCGTAACCTTGGAGTCCGAAGACTGAGCGATCCGGAGGAGCTTCTTGGCTACGACAAACAGTGTCAGCGAGCTCAGCAGAAAAGCACCGCCTATGAGCAGGAAGGGGAGGATTTTCCGGGAAGGTTTTGGCGGATTCTCAGGCTCCTCGATCAAGAGCCATTCAACGGACGAGTCGGGTTCAAATTGTTCTTCATGCATTGTGATTTGTCGTTAGTGGTTAGTGGTTTGCCATCCCTTGCTCTACTGGGTATTCGCCCTTTTTCCTGGCCGGAAGGATCAGAGAACATTCCACACCCAGTTGCCGAGGAGTGCGGCGATCAGAAAATTCCCGAACCAAGTGGGCCAACGTCGCCAGACGAGGGAGGTTTGCAACTCCCAGAGACTGTAGGTCCGATAGGGTATCTGAAGCACTACCGCTAGCCACATCAGGGGGCCGACTCGATGATACTGTAGCGATTGGCTCCAATCTCCAGAGGCCAAGGCGACGAAACTTCGGGTGAGACCACAACCGGGGCACTCCAACCCCCACCAAGCTCGGCTGGCACAGAGTGCGGGTAATGGAATCCCTTGCCAAGCAACGGTCGCTTCGCCCTTTGGGCCTCGAAGCGACAGCGCCAAGGCGGCGGTCAGGATGAAGAGGCTCAATAGGAGCATGGTCCAATGTCGCTCGCGCCGAATTTTTTTGATGGCCTTTTCGGTGGATTGAAGGCTCTGCGTCTCCGCGTCTCTGCGTGAAATGTTTTTTGTCCCCATCATTCTATGAACAAATACCAATTTGGTAACTATTCAGCCAAGTGAAGTAACATGGCCACAAAAAACACAAAAAGGTTTCTTTAGCCACGGATGGACACAGATGAACACGGATTTTTCTTGGAGGGATTCGAAGTTTTTCGTCAATTCTTGATTATTGAGGAGCCACGGCAACCCTGGAATGCACTGAAAAACCCTTCTTTATCTGGGTTCATCCGTGTTCATCTGTGGCTAATATACTGCTTTCGGCTGAAGTCTTCCCCAACTTTTCTATTCCTCGAGTGAGAAAACCTCGTCGCACTTGAGGCATCGGAGTTTTCTGCCGGCCATTTCTTTGCGAAATCGGTATTTTTTTTGACAAGAAGGGCATGCAATCGACGATTTTTCTTGCGTCTTCTTTGCTTCTGGCTCGGCCCTCGGCGGGGGCGGGCGTTTTTGCGAGAGAGGTTCTTCTTCGACGAGTAAACTGACGGGGTCGAGTGGAAACTTCTCTTGGTTTTTTTCTACCCAGCGCGCGGCTTCGCCATTCAAGGGGCTTTTCACATTGTAAACTTGATAGGCAAGCAGTTCTCCAATGCGTGTGACAATCGAGGCGAGCGGCTCTCCAGGACCCCAGTGGTCGCCGACACAAATTGCATGGGGGGCGATGTTGGGATGGAAAACGGGGGAAAGCATGCGGCATTGGGGAGGCGTGCGAGGATAGTTCCGCGGGAGAACGATCTCGACCAGATGATTTTTTATGTTCTGCAGCTCGTCGTTCACCATCCGTACGCTGTTGATTCGGAATTCCAATTGGTAGCGTTCGGGCGGATCGCCATCGGCCTGAAGCAGTCGAACGCGAGGATGCAGGCGGACATAGTCCTTGAGCTTGGCATGGTCGGCAGTGAGGCGTCGCAATCGTACGGTACTCATGGGGCAACCTCCTTGCCGGGGTCCTTGTCGTTTTGGCTTGCGAGTCGAAAACGATCGGGGACGAGGTGGATGAGCGTTTCCAGCGCGATCGAAAAGCTGAGCCCTTCGGCAATTCGTTTTTCGGCGGTAAGGGTGTTGATGCCTAAAAGATTTCCGCTCGTATCGTAGAGTCCGCCGCCACTGTTGCCCGGGTTGATGGGCGCCGACGTTTGCAGAATTTGGTAGCTAAAACTTCCTCGAGTTCGCCTTCGGATTTGTGAGACGCTTCCCGAGGTGTGAGTCCAGCCCAATCCGTGCGGATTGCCGATGGCAAAGACTTCGTCGCCGATTCGGGGCGTGATTTTTTCGTTCCAATGGGCTTCTTGAACGTCGTTGAGAGAGAGCGGTGCCGAGACGATGGCGAGGTCGACTCCGTGGGGTGCCATCCATTCGACGACGCCAGGAAACGAGACTTGGCTCACTGCCATGACCATCACACGAGCCAGATCGGAGAGATCGGCAGGCACATTTTTGGTGGTGTCCGAAAAATGTTGGTCGATGACATGACGATTCGTGAGAATGTATGCAGAGTCTTTGGTGACCTTCAGCACCACGCCCGATCCGATTGCACTGCGTCCGAGGCCCGCGTCGACTTGAAGCAAAACATTGGCGCGCATGGCACGGGCAATGGTCGCGGGCAAATCGTCAAGGGCCGAGGGGTCTAACGCCATTTCGGCCAAAGAGACGGTCGTGTGAGGTGTCCCCAAATAAGACGACAAGGCGACCGCCCACCCAATCACGTCGAAAAGGCCGAGCAGCATCGCGGCAACGGCGAGCCCCATGCCTCGACGGTTTTGATGATGGGTCACCAGGGCAATGCAAGCGACAAGAATTGCGACAAGCCCGGTGATCAGCCCGAACAACGGAATTCCCAACAAGGCAATCGCAAAAGCCCAGACACTTGTGCGATTCCATCGCCGAGCGGAATCTTTTTCTGCGGTGGATTCGTAATGAGGAGTCGGGTTGCTGGATGGCAGTGGTACGGCGGAAGCCAATTCTTCGCTGGAGATCGTGAGCGACGAGCTGGCCGATTTTTCTGCGAGAGATTGGGAGCCAGCACACTCGTAAGAGCAGCAACTTCCGTGCTGTTGCCAGCACGCTTCATGATGCACGCCCCCGCAGATTTTGCATCGAGCCACCGAATTTCCGATGGCGATTTCGGCGGCACACTTGCTGCAGAGGGTGCCACTTTCGCGTTCTCCCGCGAGCATCAATTGAGGGTCGTCATTTGTCACGGAGAGTTCCTTCGGCCCAACGACGCCTTCGATTAGATTTCTTGAAAAAGAAAAAACAGCAAGAGCAACACGGTATACAGCGTGGACAGAACGATGGAGGTCCACCCCATGATAACAAAAAGCGGGCCGCATCGCTTGAGGGTTTCCTGCTTGGGCAAAAGATAGGTCATCGAAACAATCAAAGTTATCGGGGCCAAGCAGCCTAGCAGCGAGAGCACAAAGAGCCCGATCACCCAATTTTTGAGTTGGTCGGTTTTGTCGCTCGCATGGGCTTGCGAGCGAAGGTCGATCACCGACATCGGATCGACCGAGCTGAATTCGGTTTTGCAATACCGGCAACGTAAAGCAATCGACTTGATTTCTTCGCCGCAAGCGGGACACTTTTTGGTGTCGCCCCAAGCCGTCAGCGGCGTGCTGGAAGTTGCCTCGGAGTTGTCGACGGCCGAAGCTTCTTTGCATCCATAAGTACCGCAGCCACCGACTTCGGACCAGCATTCTTGATGGTGAATTTGATCGCAACTGGGGCAAGTCACACAGTTTTCGTCGGGCCGGATATTGGTTTGGCAAATCGAACAAATGGCCTCTTGCCCCGCGCCCAGCGGTATCGAGTTGAGCACCACCGAGCTTGCGGTGGTTGCCAAGGCGACTCCGCATTTGGGGCAGCGAAACGACTGGCCCGCTTGCCCCTCGGG
>JAADIN010000098.1 GCA_013151315.1 Planctomycetota bacterium
GCGTCGAGTAGCCTGATTGGTACTGGAATGGGCGTTTAAAAAGTGGGGCGTGTTCCTTCCTGGACAGGAAAGAGGTAGAGCTAATGGCGTTTGTTCAATCCGTTACCCCACGGTCGTTGCGCTCAGGTTGCAGTGGCCCAGGGCGCTTTGCAGCTTCTCCTCGACGTTTCCATCGACGTATCGCCTTGCTGGCAATCGCTGGCGCTCTGTTAGCGATAGTAACAGGCCCTGCCTCCTCGTGGGCAGCGTTTATTACCACCCAAGAGTCCGAGCTGGACTCGATCTTCAGTCAGCCCTCCTTCGGAGCAACGCCAGTCGACATTCGTTTTTTGCCGACCATCACCTACGTCGATGCGAACTTGCTGAACATCAATACCCAATCGAAGTTTTACGATCTCGTCGGCCAATTTGATTCTTCGCCGGTCCACAACGCCTACTATGTCGATACGATTGACTGGTGTGGAGGGCCTGGTACTAATACCGGAATCGTTGGCTGTGCATTCACTCCGGGTAACGACTTCGTAGTCGAATCGAACTTCTCCGCAGGCGCCAATGGCGCGGAACTCACATCGCCCACGAATTGGCTCATAACCTCGGCCTTGGACACGATGGGGGAGCGAACAACGACAACTTGATGGATGGGATCATCAATTCAAACACGACGTTAACCGCAGCACAAGCGGCGACGATCTTGTCTGGACCACGCATCCAATCCGACGGCTCTGGGTTTTTTGTCGAAATCCAGCCCATCTTGGTCGCGGCCAGCCTTCCTGCCCTAGTCCCCGAGCCATCCACTGCACTACTCGCAGCCAGCCTACTTGGGACATTTGCCTGCAGCCCAAGGCGTAATCGAGCGTCCAAATCGAGGCAGACTTAACCGCCTGTTGAAAAGGGCGGCTGGGATCGAAATCTCTGCTGACAATTGGGGAGTGTTCACCCGGCTGTTTTCTTCGCGTGACAAAGCTCGAGAGCAACTTACCGAATTATGCGCTGGTAACAGTGGTTAGCGCCGACGGCCACGTCGTTTGCGTAGGAGCCCATGCCGACCGCGAAAAAAGTAAATTGCTCTAGAGTGCTTTGTCACATCTTAATCTTGGGATGAGGTGTGAGCCGCACGGCGCTAGCCGCGGGCTGCGGAGCGTAGCGGTATGCCCCTAGGCCCGACGCTAGCGCGTTGCGGCTCACATCCATATTCTTAGCTGCGACAAAGCTCGAGCCTCTGCAGAACTTCGTACGCAACAAGGTGATCTTGCCACGCAGGTGGTTTTTCGAGGATAACGCTCGCCTACTCGACTCGTTTCCCGTCGGGTATAGTAAGTAGCGTAGTCAAACCGGCCCTCAACCCACCAGCCCCTTCCTCATGCCCAAATACATCGTCCGTCATGGCGTGATGCGACATCTTGGCGTCTTTACGACGCGAGGCAAGGAGTCCTATGCGCGAGGCATCGCGGTGGTTGCCCGGACTAGCCGGGGGCTCGAGGTCGGCGAAGTCTTGTGCGAAGCGACCGAACATGTCGTCGCCAGCATGGAAAATCCCAAACAGGGCCAAATCCTGCGATCTCAGAACGACGACGACGTCGGCGAACTACGACGCATGCTCGAACAGCAGCAGAAAGAGCATGACCTCTGCAAGCAGAGAATTACCGAGCTGAACTTGGAAATGCAGTTGGTCGATGTCGAGCATCTGTATGGCGGCGAGCGGATTATTGTCTATTATCTTGCGGAAGATCGGGTCGACTTCCGTCAGTTGGTCAAAAACTTGGCCAAGGAATTTCAAACCCGCATCGAAATGCGCCAAATTGGCGTCCGTGATGAGGCCAAGCTGCTCGCCGACTATGGCGACTGTGGAAAAGAGGTTTGCTGCAATACGCATCTCTCGGAGATGCCGCCCGTGTCGATGCGGATGGCCAAGCTCCAGAAAGCGACCCTCGATCCGAGCAAAATTTCGGGCCGCTGCGGTCGACTGAAGTGCTGTTTGCGATACGAGTACGATACCTATCAGGAGTTGCAAAAAGACTTGCCGCCGGTCGGTTCAGAGATTCTCACCAACGAGGGCAAGGGCCGAGTGCTAGCTCAAGAGATCCTCGCCTCGCAAATACTGGTAGAAGGCGAAGATTCACGGCGTTTTGTGATTCCTGGCTCCGAGGTGCTCACGGTGCTCAAGCGGGGCAGCGGGTCGCTACGCAGGCAAAAAAATCGCCCCGTAGAGGTTTCGAAGGATCACCCGCCCGCAGAAGCCCCGGCCCCAGACCCAAAAAGCGGCTCGGAGTCAAAAAAATCGGCGCCCAACAAAGACGAATCCCCCGTCGATGAGTAGAATAAACGATAGCAGAACCCGCCGCGACGGTGGGCTAGGTTTTTTTCATCCCCAAGATTCCTCTCCTTAACTGCAATGCTCGATCCCAACCATCCGATCGCTGATCTGTTGCGTCGCGATAAGCGATATCACTTCAACGCGTACGTCTTCGTGTTCGAAGCACTCCGCCATGCCCAAGAAAGCCTGGGCATGGGAACCGACTACTTTGCCGAAACGGACTCTGCTAAAACGGGCGCATCCGAAAACGAAGAAGAGCCCGAACGCCATGTCTCGGGCCAAGAGCTTTGCGAAGCGATGCGCGTGTTCGCCCACGAAGAATATGGCTATCTTGCCAAGTGCGTCTTGAACGAATGGGGAATCAAGTCGACGGGCGACTTTGGCGAGATTGTTTTCAATCTCATCGAGATCGAACAAATGCGAAAGACGCCCCACGACCGTCGCGAAGATTTCGAAGACGTCTACGATTTCGACGAAGGTTTTCGTGAAGGTTTTGAGTTTTCGATGCCCGATACGAGCGGAGAGCACCGGTCGTAAGGGCGGTTGAACCGGCATGATGGTTGAACCGACGGGGGCCCCTCGAAAAAATCGCTGGCAACTGCTCGTTTCGAGCCTTCTGTTGGGGCTTTGGATTTTGTTTCTGGCTTGGATCGCGCTGGCTGGTAATTAGGACGGTGAAAAATGTTCAAGTTCATGTCACCGCTTCATTATGTTTCTGCCGGATTGATGGCTTCGATAATTTGCGCCAGCGCAATGGCCGAGCCTTCCGAACATCGCAAATTGGCGCCGGTCGTCGAGCGCGCGGTCGCTTTTCTCGCAACCACGCAAGCAGAAGATGGCTCCTATAGCAGCCATGCGGGCACCGGCATCACTTCGCTGATCGCAACCAGCCTGATGCGCCATGGCCGCTCGCCTGCCGATCCGCTCGTTGCCAAGTCGCTTGCGTTTCTCGAACAGCAGCTACGCAAAAATGGCGGGATCTACCAGCAAGGCAGCCGCTACCGAAATTACGAAACCTGCTTGGCAATCCTCTGCTTCCAAAAAGCCAATCGCGATGGCAAATACGACGACCTGCTGGCACGCGCCGAGGCGTTCGTCAAAGGTCTGCAATGGGACGAACAGGAGGGGCACGACCCGGCAAGCACCAGCTACGGCGGAGCAGGCTACGGAAAGCACCAGCGGCCCGACTTGTCGAACACCAACTATTTGGTCGACGCTCTGAAATCGCTTGGCCGCGGCCCTGAAGATCCCGCAATCCGTCGGGCACTCGTGTTTATTTCGCGTTGCCAAAACTTAGAAACCGAGCACAACGACACCAAGTTTGCGGCCACGAATCCCGATGGGGGATTTTACTATACCATCGCGGCAGGCGGATCGAGCCAGGCGGGCGAAACCGCAAGCGGAGGTTTGCGAAGCTATGGGTCGATGACCTATGCGGGGCTCAAGAGCATGATCTACGCGGGCGTGAGTGCCGACGATCCGCGGGTGAAATCCGCCTTCCAGTGGGTACAGAAGCACTACACCTTGCAAGAAAACCCCGGCATGGGAAGCAGCGGGCTTTACTATTACTTGCACACCTTTGCCAAAGCTCTCGAAGCGACCGGCGAAGACGAAGTGGTCGACGACCAAGGCGTCCGCCACAACTGGCGTCAGGAGTTGATCGACGAACTCGCGGCCCGTCAACAAAAAGACGGTAGCTGGCTCAATCGCAACGAGCGCTGGCTCGAAGGCGACCCCAACCTAGTGACCGGCTACGCGCTGCTCACGCTCTCTTACTGCCGCAGCAAAAAGTGAGCCGCAACGCGCTAGCGTCGGGTAGCGGAGCAGCAGGCAACAGGCAACAGGCAACGGAAGCAAAGCGTTACCCAGCGACCGGCCCGCGGCTAGCGCCGTGCGGCTCACACTCTGCAAGCGATGCTAGCAAATAACGGAGTGGCCTAGGCCACCGTGGGACCGTTTGCTACATATCTCCCCTCAAAACTTTGCGCAGCATCGGCTGCGCCTGCCCTTTTCGTCGGAATACACATCGGTTTAGCCGGGGTTCTTTCATGGAAATCAAATTACCTGCCCGCAAGTCACGTTCACTCGTACGTCGTATCGCCGTGCCGTTGGGCTTGTCGGTAGCGGCACTCGCCGGAACCGGCTGGGGCGTTTTGCATTTCACGTCGGATTCAGAAATCAAACCAACGGACATGCCCAGCGCCATGGCCCACAGCGCGCAAACGGCAAAGGACGATCTGAAAAATCTTTTTGCTGAGCAAACTCCCGCGGAGACAACCAAGGTTAAGCCCTATAGATATTCCTCGAGGGTCGAAGTGCCAAGCATGCCAATTGCTGTCAAGGAGCAAGCTGCAGTTACAACGCCAGCAGTCGAACTATTGGAAGCCGAGGCAAGTGACATTTCCGGCACGGTTGTCGGTAGCCGCTATTCTACGGCAATTACTTCATCGACTCCCGAAGTGGCTGCTCCAGCACCACTTGAAATTGCTGAAACTACCGTTGTCGAGCCGAGCCAAGAGGCTGATACCAAAGACATAGCCCGCGGCCAAGAGCCCGACTCCAACCCTCTGCGTCCTGCACCAAAAAGTCTCGACAAGGCAAACGATCTCGACGCGCGAACCGCCTTCGGACAGAACCCGCCCGATGCGAAACCGCTTGCGACAGCTCCTCAGCCTCCCATGGCTTCGAGCCCTTTCGGAAAACGGGCCAACGCGAATCCACCGACGCAACAGCACACCGCGAGCCAAGCAAATAGTCGGTACCGAGCCGCCAACGCAGGGATCCTCTCGCAAGAACCCACCCCAGCGCTGGGCATCGAGTCACCCCAACCTTTGCGAAAAAAACTCTCGCCTACGCCGGCCGCACCAATGAGGGTCGCGAGTCAAACGATCACTCCCACTCCCGGGCTAACTAATCGGACTGGCACCGGACGTCCGGGCGAACAATTACTCGAAGGCGCGCAAAGCCCTTCGATCACGATCCAAAAACTTGCTCCCGAAGAAATCCAAGTGGGCAAGCGTTGCACGTTTGCCATTCGCGTCCAGAACACGGGCCAGCGAACGGCTCAAAACGTACAAATCCGCGATGAGGTGCCCTTGGGGACCGAACTCGTAGGCACCGCACCGCGAGCTGCGGTTTC
>JAADIN010000241.1 GCA_013151315.1 Planctomycetota bacterium
TGCGTGGCAGCGGCGTCGACCACGACTTGCGTCGCGATGGCGAAGAAATCTACACCGCGATGTACGAAGGGTATGCCTTCGAGGTGATCGTCGAAAAGGACGGCCATTATCCCAAGGACCACAAGTATCCGGACGTGCCGTTGGAAGCCGTCTTGGGCGATTGTTGGCATCGGTTCTATGTGCGGATGCTCGAAGTCATTCAGTCGATCGATTTGGTGCGTCAGGGCTTTGATCGCTACCGTGCGGCAAGCGGCGGGTTTGGCGAACCGATGAAGCTGAATCAAAAACTTCCTGCTGGCGAAGTCTATTTGGAGACGGAAGCGCCGCGGGGCCAGATGGGATTTTATTTGGTCAGCGACGGCACCGCGATTCCTTGGCGTGCTCGGGCTCGTAGCAGTTGTTTCAGCAACCTGTCGATCACGGCCCCGCTTTGTGCAGGATGCCTGATTGCCGATGTGCCCGCGATTGTCGGTTCGCTTGATGTCGTGATGGGAGAGATCGATCGATAGGCAGCAATTGCAAATTTTCAATTTGCATTTTTCAATTTGCAATGAAACCCTCCTTCTACGCCCGATATCGACTTGGCATCTTTGCCTTCTTTCTCCTTACGGCTCCGCTGGTGGTCTCGAGCGCGATGCGGGCTGTCGAAAGCAGCTCGACTCGAGTTGCGGATTGGTTGCCCGAGTCTTTTGAAGAGACGCAGCGGCTGCGTTGGTTCCAAAAGCACTTTGTCTCCGACGACCTGCTCATGGTTAGTTGGGATGGCTGCACGTTGGACGACCCACGGCTCCCCGCGCTGGCAGCGAGACTGCGGCAACCGGTCGATGTCGGCCAGCAGCATCAGGCAGTTCTCTGTCGGCAAATCATTACCGGCCCGGAAGCCTTAGAGCAACTGCGTGGCGAGCCACTCCAATTGTCGCGGCCTGCGGCGTTGATGCGACTTCGAGGTTGGCTGGTTGGCGAAGACCAAGAGACCACCTGCATGGTGTTGCTGATGTCGGACGAGGGCTGGCAGCACCGACACTTCTTTCTCGAGCATGTTTACGAATGCGCTGCCGAGGTGGCTGATTTGGATCGCCCGTCGGTTCATGCCGGGGGATCGACGGCCGACGCGGTAGCCGTGGATCATGCGAGCCAGGAGGGCCTAATGTGGAGGATGGTCCTGTGCTATGGGGTGGGGATTGCGTTGATGGGGGTGATGTTTCGTAGTCTGGTGATGACCGCGACGGTTTTCGTCACCGCTTGGTATTGCCAGCAATTGAGTTTGGCGATCGTCGAATCTTCGGGCGGACACCTGGACAGTGTCATGCTGATGATCCCCTCTTTGCTCTATGTCCTGAGCATCTCGACCGGAATTCATCTGGCAAACTACTATCGCGATTCGGTAGAAGCGCAGGGGCCGTCCGATGCAACCCGGCAGGCAGTTCGCCAGGCATGGCTGCCTTGCGGTTTGGCTTCGGTGACGACCGCTTTGGGCCTAAGTTCGCTCGGGGTGAGTTTTCTTATTCCCGTACGAAACTTTGGGCTCTATGCCGCAGTCAGCGTGTTGCTGGCTACTGCGGTGGTGTTCTTGCTGATGCCGGCCCTGTTGGAACAATTTCCGATATCGCGTCGGCGAAGCCGAGGGACCTCAGAATCAAACGGCCCAAGCCATGAGGGTTGGGATGGGTGGATGCGCAAGGTGTCAGCTTGGCGAAATTGGATTCTGGTGAGTTCTTTTCTCGGTTTGGGGATTAGTGTGTGGGGGGGCACACAGATTCGAGCCGGCGCGCAGCTTCACGACTTGTTCTCTCCTGAGGCGTCCATTCTGCAGGATTACGATTGGCTGGAGAGTCATATTGGCCCTTTGGTTCCCTTGGAAATCGTGTTGCGGATTCCTAAGTCGGAAGGCGAGCCGCGAGTGACGATCATGGATCGTTTCCGAGTGGTGGGGGCCGTGCATGCGGTGGTCGAAAAAAATCCGAGAATTGGTGCGGTGGTCTCTTCGCTCAACTTTGCCCCGCGGGTCGAACGGCGTGGCGGCAGTGCTCGCCGAGTTGCTCGCGAAGCGTTGTTTAATAAGCAACTCGAGAAAAACCGAGATCAGTTTGTTGAAATGGCTTTGCTGAGAGAAACCCCGACCGAGGAGTTGTGGCGTGTGAGTGCTCGAGCCTACGCGAAAGATGCCCTCGACTACGCGGTGCTTTTGGAGGAATTGCAGGAGGCGGTCGACCCTCTTTTGCAGCGTAGCGCCGAGATGGGAATCGGAGAAGTGCGCGCCGTGTATTGCGGCGGGGTCCCGCTTGTCCAGAAGGCCCAAGAGCAAATGCTCGAAGATTTGATTCATAGCTTTGTGCTCGCCTTTGGGTTGATCGCGGTGATGATGATTGGTCTCGCGCTGATGGGTTCAGGCAGCGAGTTTTCTCAGGCGGCCAGCGGCTCGGCGTGGCTGTTGGTTTTGTGTCGGAAAGTTTTGGCGGGATTGGTTTCCATGGTCCCCAACGTGTTGCCCTGTGTCGTGGTGCTCGGCGGCATGGGGGTGATCGGCGTGCCACTAGAAATCGGGTCGATTATGACCGCGAGCGTGGCCCTAGGGATTGCGGTGGACGATACGCTTCATTTCATCACCTGGTTTCGTCGAGGTTTGGCGAACGGTCAGTCGCGAGTCGAAGCGGTTCGCTACGCCTACGCCCGATGTGCCACGGCGATGACCCAAACGTCTTTCATCTGTGGACTGGGGCTGCTGACCTTCGCTTCTAGCAGTTTCGTACCGATTTCACGATTTGCGTGGGTGATGTTTGCCATGCTGATTGCGGCACTGGTTGTCGTGGTGCTGCCTGCCATGCTGCTGAGCCCACTTGGCGGCTTGTTTCAGCGGCTCAGGCCTCCATCGAGCCATGAAAACGCGTCTGAATAGGCGTTTTCACGAGAATTAGTAGGCTAGCCGACCCTTCGTAAAAACTTGCTATCACCCGGGCGCCTGTTAGAATGGGTAATTTACGAAGAACTGAATGAGTCGGTTCCGATTCTTCCCTCCAACGGAATACCTGCCTCCACTAGGTTCCGCATCGTGTCTGACTACACCCTTCTGACTGGCTCGACAGGGCTCTTGGGACGTTATCTGCTGCGTGATCTTTTGTTAGCAGGGCAGCGCGTAGCGGTTATCGTTCGGGCGACCGAGAAAGAGACCGTCTCGCAGCGCATCGAATCGATTCTCCAACCGTGGGAAGCGGAGCTGGGGGTTTTGTTGCCCCGGCCCGTTTGTCTCGAAGGAGATCTTTGCCAAGAGTTTCTCGGCCTAGATGAAATTCCGCGGCAGTGGATTGCCGAAAATTGTACCTCGATGTTGCACAGCGCCGCCGCTCTGAAGTTCCACGAAGAAGACGACGGGGAACCGTGGCGGACCAATGTCGGAGGCACTCGGCACGTGTTGCAACTCTGTCGCGACACGGGAATCAAGAAGATACACTACGTGTCGACAGCCTACGTGTGTGGCATGCGAGTCGATCGAATTATGGAAGACGCCCTCGATCTAGGACAAGGGTTTCGCAACGACTACGAGAAGAGCAAGCTCGAAGCCGAGACCATGGTTCGCCAGGACCCTCATCTGGAGGAAGTGACCGTCTATCGACCGGCAGTAATCGCAGGCGACTCGAAGACCGGGTATACGAACACGTATCATGGTTTGTACATGTATCTAAAAATCATGTGCATTTTTGCCCGGAATACCGAACCGGGTCCCGACGGGGTTCGACATACGCCGATGCAGCTTGATACGACCGGGGACGAACCACGCAACGTCATTCCCGTCGACTGGACTTCGGCCGTGATTGCTCATTTGTTTATGAATCCTGAGTCGCACGGTCGGACCTTTCATCTGGCACCGCGGGTTCGAATGACAGCTCGGCAAATGGTGGAAGCCGGGTGTACTTATTTCAATTCGACCGGCGTCGAGTTCGTCGGCCGCTCGGGCGAGCGCTCCGAGGAGACCATGGAACGAGATTTTTACGAAAACTCGACCATGTATCGAGCCTACGAAGATAGCGATCCGGAATTTGATACCACCAATGTCCAGAAGTTTGCGGGCCACTTGCCTTGCCCTGTTATCGACGAACCGATGTTGCACCGTTTCATGGAGTACGGCGAGGAAGATCGTTGGGGAAAACGTCGGCAAAAGCGGGTTGAGATTCCTTTTGCTATCGGTGCGTTTCTCGACGAACTTGTTGACACAAAGAGCCGTTCGACCGAGGAAACCCTCGTCGGGCTGGATGTCCTAGGGGCAGGAGGAGGGCAGTGGACGGTTGTGCTTGGCAGCGATGGTCGCTTGCTGGCCATCGAGCAGGGAATCCACCCCTCGGTCGCAACCGTATGGAAAATATCTTCCCAAGAGTTTTCTGACTACGCCAAGGGAGTCTCCCCAGTCTCCCTGAAGCAATTTAGAAAGCCAGCTGGTGCTCGAACCAGGAAAGAGTAAGAATTCTGTGGCAAGAACGCTCGTCGCCAGTTTTTTTCCTGCTTGCATCGAAAGCACCTCCGGGGGTAAGAAACAACCCCGGGGAGTGGTCTGAGTCGAATCTAGGCTTTCCAGAAGATGAAATTGCCATGGCATGTGTATTGATTACTGGGGGCGCAGGGTTCATTGGCAGTTGCTTTGCGTCGATGTCACTGGAGGAGGAATCCTCGTCGGTGGTGGTTCTCGACAAGCTTACCTATGCCGGGTGCCGAGAAAATTTGGCGCCGATTGAGGACGATCCGCGTTTTCATTTTGTCGAAGGTGATATCGGGGACTCGAAAACCGTCTCTTCGGTTTTGGCGGAATACCAACCTCGTGCTATCGTCAACTTTGCCGCGGAAAGCCATGTCGATCGCTCGATCGATTCGCCAGAAGAGTTTGTGCAGTCCAATGTCGTTGGCACGGTCCGGCTTCTCGGGGCAGCACTTTCCTATTGGCGACAACTGGAGGAAAAAGAGGCCGAGCAATTTCGTTTTTTGCACGTTTCGACCGACGAAGTCTACGGCTCGCTAGGCCCCTCAGGAGCATTTACCGAAGAAACCGCTTACCAACCCAACTCGCCCTACGCGGCGTCGAAAGCTTCGTCCGATCATTTTGTTCGTGCCTATCACCAAACCTATGGCCTGCCGACGGTCCTCACCAATTGCTCGAACAACTACGGCCCTCGACAGCTTCCCGAGAAGTTGATTCCGCTGGTGATTCTCAACGTGCTGGAAGGAAAACGGCTACCCGTTTATGGCGATGGCCTCCAGGTGCGAGACTGGCTTTATGTCGAAGACCATTGCCGAGCACTTCAGTTGGTGCTTGCGAACGGAAAAGTGGGAGAAGTGTTTAATGTTGGCGGCGATTGCGAGCTGACGAATTTGGTGCTGGTCCAAACGATCTGCGATATCGTGGATCGGCTGGTGCCCCACTTGCCCCATTCGCCAAGTCGCGATTTGATCGAGTTTGTGGAAGATCGACCGGGGCACGATCGACGTTATGCCATCGACTCGACGAAGATCCGACGAGAGTTAGGCTGGCAACCGGCGTGTGATTTCGCTGCCGGTTTAGAGCAAACGGTGCGATGGTATCTCGAGAGCAGAGATTGGGTTGAAAACCGAATGAACGACGCCTCTTTGCACAAGCGGCTTGGGCTCGGTGGAGGTGAGAATGGCTGACCAACAATCGAATTCGACCCAATGTAAAAAGGGCATCATTCTTGCGGGAGGATCGGGAACCCGTCTGTTTCCTCTCACGCGCACGGTCAACAAACATCTGTTGGCGGTGTACGACAAGCCGATGATTTACTATCCCCTGTCGACGCTCATGCTCACAGGGATTCGCGATGTTCTGATTATCTCGACGCCCGAGGATTTGCCCCTTTTTCATCGGCTACTGGGCGATGGCAGTTCGCTGGGGATGTCGCTTCGCTATGCCATTCAGCCTCAACCAAACGGAATCGCCGCAGCACTGACGATCGGCCGCGACTTTATTGGGGACGACCACGTCGCGCTAATTCTCGGCGACAACATTTTCTATGGTCAGGGGCTCCAATTTCTTTTGGCCGAAGCCGGTTCTCGGAGCGAGGGGGCAACGATCTTCGCCTACCCGGTGAGCGATCCGGAACGCTACGGAGTGGCTGAGTTGGGCAAGGACGATCAAGTTATTTCGATCGAAGAAAAGCCGAATGCTCCCAAGTCGAATCTTGCGGTCGTAGGTTTGTACTTCTATGACAATCAGGTCGTCGAGATTGCGAGCAGCCTTCAGCCCTCGGCTCGCGGGGAATTAGAAATCACCGATGTGCATCGGGAGTACCAGCGACGTGGGCAGCTTTTTTGCAAGTCTTTTGGGCGAGGATTTGCGTGGCTAGATACGGGAACCTTCGAGTCGATGCTCGAGGCGGGCAGTTTCATTGCGACGCTCGAGAAACGACAAGGCCTGAAAATTGCTTGCCTGGAAGAGATCGCTTACCTGAAAGGTTTTATTACGGCGAGCCAAGTGGAAACGATTGCCGCTTCGATGCAGAACGACTACGGGCGATATCTGTTGGCACGCATTCGAGAATCTTCTCCTCAAGCTTTTGAGTAGCAACCAATCAACAACCGGCCTAGCCATAGAATTTTGCGAGCAACTTTTGATGAAATTACGTGGAATACCAACCACCTTTTGTGAAGGGCCGATCGACGATGTTGTCTACCGGTCACTCGAGCGCTACGACGATTCGCGAGGCTGGTTGATTGAGCTTTTCCGAGAAGATGAACTCCCGGCCGAGAATCTTCCGAGGATGGCCTACCTTTGCGAAACCCTCCCCGGCAGTGCCCGAGGGCCACATGAGCATCATCAGCAGAGCGATCTTTTTGCTTTCACGGAGCCTGGCGATTTGGAATTGTATTTGTGGGATATTCGCGAAGACTCCGCGACCTATGGCCATTGCCAGCAAGTCACGGTAGGCGACTCGAATCGTCAGTTGGTCATTGTCCCACCGGGAGTGGTCCACGATTTTAAGAATGCAGGAAAAGTCTCCGCTTGGGCGTTTAACGCCCCTAATGTTTTGTACGCAGGCGAAGGCAAGCAGAGCGAAGTAGACGAAATCCGCCACGAAGAAAACCTGAACAGCCCCTTTCAAATGGATTGAACGCCCACGTTTTTTTCTGGTACCAAAGAACTAACCCATCTCAAATTAAAAAATAGATTTGCCCGCGAAACACGCGAAAGGACGCGAAAAACAGTGTTTTCTTGACATTCTACGAAGATGCTATTGATAACCAAGCAGAGGAATTTGTTGATAAGAATTCTTTGTTTTCGCGATTTTCCGCATATTTCGCGGGCATGTTTTTTGCTGCCGTTTTCAGTTTGAGTAACCAAAACTTTGAGAACCCTCATGATTCCAGTCCTAAGACCAACGATTGACGATCAGACCAAAGAAGATTTACTCGCGGTCCTCGATAGTGGATGGTGGGGTAATGGACCCAAGACGGCTGAATTCGAGAAACGTTTTGCCGAGAAAGTCGGGGCCAAGTATGCGCTAGGTACCTCGTCGGGCACCGCAGCGCTCAATCTCTGTCTAAGAGCACACGGGATGCAGGGTGGCGAGTTGATTACGACTCCGATGACCTTTGTCGCCGATGCAGCCGTTGGCGAGTGGAACGGAATGGAGGTGACCTTTGCCGATATCGAGGAGGATTCGTTATGCCTCGATCCTGAGACGGTAACGATCACCCCACAGACGCAGGCGATCATTGTCGTCAACTCTCACGGACGACTAGCGAACATCAAAAAACTGCGCGAAAAATTCAAGGGGTTGATCGTTGAAGACAACGCGCATGCGATGTTTACTCCGGGAGTGTGTCAGTATAGCGATATCGCGATGTGGAGTTTTAATGCCGTCAAAAACCTACCGGCAGGCAGTGGCGGCATGGTGACGACCGACGACGAAGAAGTTTTCCAGCGATTAAAAGCCCTCAGTTGGTTTGGCATCAAGACCAACAGCTACGAGCGTTCGACGGCAAAAAAATACAACTGGGATTACGACATCGAGACAGGCAATGGCATCAAGGCGTACATGAACGACATCACTGCCACGATTGCTCTGGGGCAATTAAGACGAATCGAGGCGCTGAACGCTCATCGGCGGGCCATCCAGTCGAAATACAACGAAGCTTTTCGAGAAATCCCTCAAATCACTTTGCCGGCGCATTCTCATACGGTCCAGTATTACACGATGCGATGTGCCGACCGAAACGAATTAGGAAACTATTTGGCCACTCAAGGAATTGCGTCATCCTTGCATTTCAAGCCTCTTTCTGAGATGAGCTACTGGAAGAAGGCGGTGAAGCGACCTTTGCCCGTCACAGACCGCGTCTGGCAAGAAATGCTTTCCCTCCCGGTTCACGGGGCGCTCAGTTGGGAACAGGTCGATCTCATTATCAATACCGTAAAGGAATTCTATGCCAGCAAATAGATAGTGCGATGACGCTTATCACAGCCCTTTAGTATTTGACTCAAAATAAAAACAAGAAAATATTTCACCACAGAGGCACGGAGAACACGGAGTTTCGTTTACATGCCATTTTCTCGAAGGATATTCCGTCTGTTTTCTCCGTGCCTCTGGGGTTATTCTTCTTTGTCGCATTGGGAGGCTTCCTCTTGAGATTCCTATTCACTCCCAACGGCACCTACGGCGATATTCATCCGTA
>JAADIN010000205.1 GCA_013151315.1 Planctomycetota bacterium
AAGTTTGAGCATTTGAGTTATGAAGAAATCGCAGAGGTAATGGAAATGAGCCCCTCGGCCGTCAAATCGCTGTTGACGCGAGCCCGAGCAAATTTGCGAGAGATCCTCGACCCGTACTTGCAGAATGACCAATGACCAATCGTCCTCAATCAACGCCGAAAGAATCGGAGCGATTCGAGCAGATCGTTTCGTATCTCGATGGCGAGCTGTCGGCCGAGGAGAGTGCGCGGGTTGAGCAGCGACTAGCGACCGACGAAGCCTTTCGTCGCGAATTGCAGAGTCTCGATCGCGCTTGGGCTGCCCTGGAAGAGTTGCCGCTTACGACAGTCGAAGATCGATTCGCCAAGACCACCATGGAAATGGTCGTTCAGAACGCGCGCGGCGAAGTGGACCAAAAGACGCGCGCTTTGCCTATTCAAAAACGAAATCGAACTCTCAGAAACGGACTCTTGGTCGCTACTGCCGCGGTGTTGGGTTGCTTGGTCTTTCGCATCAGTTGGCAAAACCCCAATCGCTCGCTGCTGGCAGATCTCGACGTGATTCAGAATGCCGATGTCTATGCGCAGTTTCGTGAGGTCGATTTTTTGAGGCAGTTGAGCCGCCGGGTGCCGAGCGATGCTTGGCCGGCCGATGCCGACTCGAGGCTTGAAGAAGAATCACCCGCTGGGTCGCCAGAACAGTGGCTGGAGGATCTTGCCAAAGACGAGCGGCTCGCGCTGCGTGCGAAAACCAATCGATTTCGAGCCCTGCCTGCGGAGCGGCAGGAGCAACTTCGCCGCATCCACAACGAAATCAATACCGCAAAAGACGCAGAACAATTGCAGCAAACGATGCGCGCATATCAGCAATGGCTCGGTAGTTTGCCGGCTAGCGAGCAATACGAGTTGCGCGAACTTTCAGCCGACCGGCGCGTAGGTCGCATCCAAAAAATGCTCCGGCAACATGCCACGAGCAAGTTGCTCGAACTGTCGCCTGAAGAGCTTCGGTCGTTTTTTCAGAAAGTAAAATCTCGTTTGGAACAAGAGCGAGGAAGACTATTGGAAAAAATGGCTCCTCGTGAGAGAGCGAGATTCCAAACGAAGTCGGCACATGAGCAACGGCAAGATCTGATCAGAAAACTGATGAGAGATTCCTGGCAGCGAGGCGACCGATCGAACGGTTTTGTTCAGGAACTAATTCCCGAGGGCAAACGCCAAGCGTTTGAAAAACTGTCGCATGAAGAGAAGCGACGACGCTTGGCACGTTGGATGGCGGAGGCCCTCATGCAAGAGGGGGGCCATCGCTCGAGACCAGGCAGACACTTTGGCAAAGAGATTTCGGAACAAGATCTGGAAAAGCATTTCGCCGAAGAGCTCGATGCGGCAACGCTCGAACGTCTGTTGGCTCTCCCGCGAGACAAGATGCAACGGCAACTCCAGCGCAAGGTCCGAGGAGACATGAGGCCCGGGGATTGGAATGATTTTTTCGATCGCGACCGCGGCCCGCCGCGACCAAGCGAAGGCAGGCGAAGGCTTCACGATCGGCCTGGAGATCACCCTCGTGGTCGCCCGCCTGGAAGGCCTCCACCCAGCCCCTACAGATTCGAATAGCCAAACCGGTAGAACCCCACCGATTGGAGAGGCTCGCCTGGCAGGGTCTCGTTCACCATGTCGGTAATTTTTTTTCGCAGGGTGGTAAGCGGCGGATCTTGGATATCCTCGAGGGCCAATTGCCGAACGGCCAGGAGGAGGCGGTGACGAAACTCAGGTCCAAGATTCTCCAGCGATTCTTGCACGGTTTCCATATCGCGGTTGGCCACTTGTCCAAAGACATGAAAAAAAATTTCAGCAGCTTCCACGGTTCCCGAGGGCTGAGGCAAAGAGACTTGGAACTCGCCCAAATCCACCTCCTCGAGTCGATCTCGCATGGCAATCGCGCGACGCTCTTCGATCAGCGATTCCGCATCGAAGCAACCCACGAGAAGCAGGCACGCAACAATCATACTGAAAAGCCTCATCGTGGGTTCTCCTGTCTGATCGAGGGGTGGAGTTCGCGGCAAAGCCACGGGATTGCAATCCCGTGGCTTTGCCGCTCTCCCGACTGTCATAATTGCTACATTCAGACATCGGGCAGTGCGCGCGCCAGAGCGCTATAGAAATATAGGTCGCTCCGACGCAATAGGTTTGGCGTATGCTTGTTTTGAGTCGAGAGTCTAGCGCCGAGAGTCCAGAGAAGTCTATGTCCAAAACATCACAAAATTCTAAGCCCAAATTGCTGTGGGGCGGGTTGGCCGTCTGCTTGGTGCTCTGCGGATGCGGTGGGCAATCGGAAGTCGAGCTGGACGATTACTTAGACGAATTGGAGCTCAGCGCTCCGCTGGAGTCCGTGAAAGAAGTCGAGATCGGTTCCTATCGCATCTCCTGCGCTGCACGTCACCAAGACCGATCGGGTCGCGAAGCCATGCCGATTTGGGTCCAAGTCCAGTTCACGCTCTTTGCCGAAGCTTCCCACCACAATGAAAATGCGATACTCGCCGCTTGCGAGCGTCATCGGGGTAGGCTGGATGACGCGATCATCACCGTGTTTCGAAAAGCTTCGATCGACGAACTCTCGGACAACCGTTGGGCCGCCATCAAATCCAAACTCATTGACACCCTTCGGCCACTGTTGGGCGGCACGCGAGTCCGACAGATATTTTTCAACGATTTTAGTTGGGAGCCAATCTAATGCGGATTGCGAATTGCGGAATGCGGAATGAAAACCTTGCGGCAATGATCGTCGCCGGAGTCCTCGTAGCGACTGGCCCCGTCCACTCGCAGGAGGTTGCTCAGAACGAGGCTCCCACTGAGAGCGCCGAAGAAACGCGAGCAACAATCGATTTGGGAACGTTCCAGGTCAAAGATCTACGACCGACACGGAATGAAACCGTGAAATTGTCTTTCGCAATCCACCTCGCTTTGCACCCCTCGGTCAGCCAATCGACGGTGGAACAACTCGAGCGTTGGCAGCACCGGCTGCGAGACCAAGTGCTCATCGTGATTCGCCTCTCCGCAACCAAAGATTTTCTCGAGCCCAATCTGGACAAGTTCCGACGCAGCATTTCGCTCCGCGTCAATCGGGCACTCAAGGCGATTCTCGTCTCCGAAGCATTGTTGACCGAATTCACGTTCAAGCTGAATTAGCACCCCGTGCTAGCAGAAGCGGTTAGCTATTCTGTCATTGACCCGCGCGCGAGAATTGCGATACGATGCGCGCTCTGGCAGCTTGCCCAGTTTGATTCCGAACCCAAAACCCTCCCATTCCCCGCAGGCTCGCACGGATGCCCATCAAAAGCTCTCTGCTATTTCGGCTATTTTTCTTAGTTTCGAGCCTTGCTTGGCTCGGTTGCTCATCGGAGCCAACGCCTCCGGCAGAGAAGAAGGCAAGCAACGCAACCACCGCCGAACCAAGCAAGCCGACAGAATCGAAACCCGCCAAACCGTTTGTGCTTGGTGACATGATCGAGCCGTTTGATCCACCGACGCTGGAGAAATTACTAGCTGCGCATGAGTGGGAAGACCGCCCGGTCGTCGACTCGATGCAACGCATGCGTGCGCATCAAGCCAAGCTCCCTTCGCCCCAGCTTACAGCGAAAGAGGCGCTCGAGCTGCGCAACGATTCCTCCGAGAACAACGAGAAAATTTTGGATGCGCTCGGCCGTTTGGCACCCGAGGATGGCGAAGGGGTCGACTACGATGCAGAAATCACCCTGATGGCCCAGGGCGATTTGAAAACAACCAACCCCCTGCTGATGAGCAGCACCATCGACTTCGACTGCAACAGTTTTACCGGTTTCGGGCTGTTTGGTTTCGATCGAAATTTCGATAAATTTGCTAGCAAAGACGCGGTCGTTTCTTGGCAAACAAGCGAAGACCGCATGATCGACAAGGTCGTTTTGCGCGACGATTTGACCTGGTCGGATGGCAAGCCGATCACCGCTCACGACCTCGAGTTTACTTTCCAAGTGATTCTCACCGACTCGGTGATTATTCCTGCGGTGCGGCAGGGAACCGATCAACTCCGTTACGTCAAAGCCTATGGAGACCATACGGTCGTCTTTTTTCACAAAGAGGCGTTGGCAACCAACGATACGAATTTAGGCTTTCCGGTTCTTCCCAAACACATTTACGAAAAAACGATTCCCGAAGATCCGACCATGACCCGTAGCGAAGCCCACTCTCGGTTGGAGGATCATCCGGTGGTTGGCGGCGGCTACACGCTTACCAAGCGGGTGCGTGGTCAAGAGTTTGTGCTCACACGCCGCGAGAGTTCCTA
>JAADIN010000035.1 GCA_013151315.1 Planctomycetota bacterium
ACGCCTGCACTCGCTCTAAGGCGCGGAACATGCGATCGCGATCGACCACCAAATCTCGAACGACCGGAAACTTACTCATCGGCCGCAGTTCAAGACCCTCAGGATTCTCCTGCAACAGTTTGTCGACGAGTGCCGAGCAGGCTTGCCGCGTATGGCCGTTGATCAGCATGGTGCAGGCACCGCAAACCTCTTCTAGGCAATTGCAATCCCAAGCCACAGGCGTTGTGCTTTTTCCCTCGGAGGTCGTCGCCAGGGTGGCCACCTTTTGCAGCACGCTGATGACGTTGAGATTCGGCTCGTAGGTCACTCGATGCCGCTCCCAGCGGGGCCCCGTCGTGGGGGTGTCTTGCCGGAGGATGCGAACCTCGAAGGAGGATGGCTTGGTCGATTGAGTGGTCATATCTCATCCCTGTGAGTTGGCCAGAGCGATTCCGGGCTACCAAGAACTCACGGCCAGATTTTCGATTGCTCGAAAATGCTTATCCCGCGAAATCAAAGTCAGCCCATGCTGCCTCGCCGTAGCAGCGATCCATAGGTCGTTTTCTGGAATCGGAGTACCCTTAATTTTCAACTCGAACTTAATTTTTCCGTAAACTTCGGCCGTACTTATGTCAAACATCGGAATCCGCATCCAGTCGAGCATACGAATTACGTTGAGTCGATTCTCTTCCACACGGGCAGATTTGTTTGCACCAAAAAAAAGTTCTCCAACGACGATTGTCGGGAGATAGACAGCTTCAGTTTCCAGAAGTCGTCTAACAACCGTTTCTTCTCCGGCGAGGTAGGCGATCGCGATGTTGGTATCGAGCAACAAATCACCAGCCATCGCTATCCACTCGCCCGCAACCTTCTTCAATCGCGTCTTTCATGCGCTCGATATCGTCCGCCGGTATCGAACCGGCAAGATCGAGAATGGCCTTCCGACGTTGTTCCTTAGAAGATTGCTGAGTACTAAGTTGGCGCACAAACTCCAGGGCCTGATGTTGTTGCTCAGGCGTCAATTGGGCAAACTCGTTGCCGAAATCGGAATTAAAGATGGTGCTCATGCCTCAATTCTACCAGATGGCAGACAAAAACACATCCAGAAACCAATTTCTACCGCGCGGCCTTCGCCTGTCGTTCTTTCCACGTTTGTTCGATTTCGTCGCCGCCGACCAAGCCATATAGCCGCGGACGGGGCGGGATGAGCGACGTGTCGACTTCTTCGTAGCTGAGCGTTGGCTCGCCCGATTTGTCGACTGTGGCAATGGTGGTTTTTAGCCACTTTTTATTTTTGGCTTCAAACGCATCGCACCACGCTTCGGCCTGACGGTGGCGCTCGGCCGGATCGTCCGACTCGACGCCCGGCATGACAAACTCCGGTTTGAAATGGGCGCCACGACATTCGTCGCGTGCCAGCGCACCTTTTAAGATTGCTTTGGCGAGCGGAAACATGTCGCGAAGGGCCTTGGTGAAAATGACATTTTGGTTGGTCCAAGCGCCCGTGTCGGAAAGCGAGCAGCGCTCGACCCGCTCGGCCAGTTCGTTGACTTTTTCTAAACCGGCGGCCAGTTGCGTGTTGTCGCGGACCACGGTCGCCGCTTTGGTCATCACGTCGCCCAACTCTTGGTGGATGACGTAAGGATTTTCTCGACCGCCTTCGCGTTTCAAGAGATCGTCGTGGTCGAGCTGCTGGATGGCCCGTTGGCCACGGAGCAGTTGGTCGTATTTTTCGTCTTGGGCCGAATCGGGAAGCGAGCCGAGCATGTTTTCGACGCCGGGAGCCACAAACAGGCCGCTGAAAATGCAGCTCAACAGCGAATTCGCTCCGAGCCGATTGCCGCCATGATACTGGTAGTCGCATTCGCCGATCGCAAAAAGGCCCGGCACGTTGGTCTGCTGATTGCGTGGCGAACCGGGCACCAAACCGCCCTCGGCAGTCCGCTCGTAGTCGGCCCACATGCCGCCCATCGCATAGTGGACGGCAGGAAAAATTTTCATTGGCTCGTCGCGAGGATCGACGCCTTGAAATTTTTCATAAATGCTAAGGATGCCGCCCAGTTTGCGATCGAGCTCGGCGCGAGGAATGTGGGTCAGGTCGAGATAGACGCATTGTCGATCGGTCTCGACACTGAGCCCTTCATTCACGCAGACATTAAAAATCTCGCGAGTGGCGATATCGCGAGGCACCAGATTGCCATATTTCGGGTAGCGCTCTTCGAGGAAATAATAACGCTCGGTTTCCGAAATTTCGCCGGGGGCCCTCGTATCGTGCGGCGCGCGGGGCACCCAAACGCGGCCCCCTTCGCCCCGGGCCGATTCGCTCATCAGCCGAAGTTTGTCGGCGCCGGGAATCGCCGTCGGATGGACTTGGATAAACTCGCCATTGGCATATTTTGCGCCCGCCTGCACGCTTCGACTGGCAGCACTGCCCGTGCAGGCCATCGACATCGTGCTCCGACCGTAAATCAACCCACAACCGCCGGTCGCCAGCAGAACCGCGTCGGCGGCAAAAGATCGAATCTCCATCGTGACCAAGTTCTGCGCAATCGCGCCGCGACACCGGCCGTCGTCGTCGATCACCGGGCTCAGGTAGTCCCAGCCCTCGTACATTTCGACCGACCCCTGGCTACGCCAGCGGCGCACCTGCTCGTCCAAAGCATAGAGCAACTGCTGGCCCGTGGTCGCCCCGGCAAAGGCGGTTCGCTTGAACATCGTGCCGCCAAAACGTCGCTGATCGCGAAAACCCTCGGGAGTCCGATTGAAGGGCACGCCAAGCCGATCCATCAGGTCGATGATTCGCGGCGCCCAATCGGTCATTTCCTTCACTGGCGGCTGATGCTGAAGAAAGTCGCCACCGTAGACGGTATCGTCGAGATGCAGATATTCGCTGTCGCCCTGTTGGCGAGTCATCTCGTTGACGCTGTTGATCCCGCCCTGGGCACAAACACTATGCGAGCGTTTGACCGGCGTGAGACTCATCAGATCAACGGCAATGCCGAGCTCGGCCAACCGCATCGTTGCGGCCAAACCGGCAAGCCCACCACCGACGACCAGTACGCGTTGTTTACTCATGTTTTACTAACGGTCAATTTCTTTGTTTGGTGCCAAAATTTCCAATAGCCACGGATGAAACACAGATTAAACACGGATCAACAAAAACAGGGTCGCCCAATTTCTTTTCATCCGTGTTTTATCCGTGTTCAATCCGTGGCTAAATTTTTATCGGTTGCGGCGGAAGGCCGCGCCTAAGTACTCCTGTTATTCGTCGTTGACACTGCGTTTATGTTCATTCGGCTGCATCTGCCCCGACTCAATCTTGTGCTGGTACATCTGATCTTCGGCCTGAATTGCTTTTTGTAGGTTTTCGCCTTCGCCGACCGACCGCATGCCGAACAGGGCGGCCACGCTCAAGACGGCCAGCAAAACACCAAAACCGGTGCAAGCTTTCGACGCCCGGGCTTGGGCAGCGGGGCTTGTCCAAACGCCCCAAGTAATCCCCATCGTCCACATGCCGTTGGCCAAATGGTAGACGCAAGACAGCACGCCGACGAGATAGAACGCGACCATGGCCCAGCTTTGCAGCGCCAAGCCTGCAGTCGAAGCGGCGTTGTACGGCCGAAATTGGCCCCCGCCGAACGGTTTGACGACATTTTCCAGCCAAACGTCGGCATGAAACCAGCCGTGCATATGAAACACGTGGACCATGATAAACACAAAAGCGACCATCCCCGTCCCACGCTGCAATGTATAGCGATAATTGGGGCCATAGCGATACTGGTTGCTATTGGGCATCCCCCCACCGACGATCACAAATCCAAGGATCGCATGAAAGAGCAGCGGAATGAAGATGAATGCCCACTCGACCACCGGCAATAAGGGGCCCAGGCTGTGAATCGAGTAGACGTTCTTCTGAAACGATGCGGCACTTTCCAGAACGCTCGCATTGGCCGCCAAATGGACGACCATGAACGCGCCGACGGGAACCAAGCCTGAAAGCGAATGCAGGCGTCGAATCAAGAAGTCGTGGCGGGCCAAAAAGGACGGTGGCGAACTATCCACGCTAGAATTTCCTGAGAACGGAGGAGTAAGGCAAACTTCTCCGGCCAGTATAGAGCAGCGTTGCGGGCTGACAAGCGGCCATTTCAGAGTCGCACGACTCTCAAGGCTGGCTAAATGCCTTCGGCGTCGATGGCTCGCGCTCGATCGGCGTACTGCTCAGCCAAGCTGGTCCGGTCAAGGGCTTTCAGAGCCCCGGCGGCCCCGCGAAACGCCTTTGCCATTTTCTCGTCGTTCAGCGTCGCAAGGTGGAACGAATCGAACGCCTTTTGATACTCTTCCATTCGCATGTGGGCGATCCCCCGTTTGAAAAAATGCTCGGGCTCGGCGGGCTCATTGCGAATCGCTTCATTGAAGTTGTCTACCGCCTTCTGGAAACCACCCAATTGCATGTAGGCCAGCCCCCGATTGATGTAAGGTGCCGGAAAAGTTGGAGCCTTCGCAATCGCCTCCCCATAGCTGTCAATCGCCTCCCGATAGCTCGCTTCTTGGGCATGAGAGAGGCCGATCCAAAAATGCGGCAACGGGTCTTCAAATCGAATGCCGGCCGACTGCTCAAAATCGCCACGCGCCAAACTGTCTTGCCCTTGGTAGTGCCAACAAATGCCCCGCTTGAGATACGCATCTGCCAAATAACTGGCCTCGCCCCCTGCGAGCTGAATTGCGTCGGTGAAAGCTTTGATTGCCTGATTCAGCCGACCTTGCAGCCTCATCGCCTGCCCTCGCTGGTGAAGAGCCATCCCCGCCTCGGGAAATTCAGTCAGCACATGATCGGTGCCGACAATCAAATCGTTGTAAAGCGTTTCGCGTTGCTCGGCGGAGGTCTCCTCGTCAAAGGCCAATCTCAATTGGGCTTCCCCCCTTCTCAAGTAACCTTCGATAAAGAGGTCTGGATCGCTACTTTTCTCCGGCTGATAGTGCTCGATGGCTTGGTTAAAAGCCTCGATGGCTTTCTCAAACTCTTCCTCGACCGTGTGGATGCCCGCCAAGGTGGAGTACGTGAGATACTCCGAAGGATCAAGCTCGACCGATTTTTCCAGGTCCTCGATCGATTCTTCGAACTCTCGAAGCTGAGCACGGGCCAAACCACGATTGCGATAGGCTTCGGCGTTCTCAGGGTCCAGATCGATTGCCGTATCCAGGTAGTCTAGGGCACTTGCCGGATCCCCCCCGTAGTTGACCAGAATATCTCCATAGTTCGCAGCAATTTCAGGATTGTTGCGATCGATTTCGATGGCATTGTAGAAGTCGCTTGCCGCCAAATCGGTATTCTCGAGCTCCCGGTGGCAAACGCCCCGACCGTTGTAAGCGTGAGCCGTGATGGGATTAAGACTCGCCTGGAGGAAATTGAGCGCTTGGCTGTAGTTCGACAGAGCAGAACGGTAATCTTCCAACTCGCGAAGCGCATCGGCTCGGCCAAGATAGGCTTGGGAAAAGCTATCGTCGATGCTAATCGCCTCGGAAAATGCTGTGATCGCTTCCTTCCAATTTTCCTGCTCCATTTGCTCGGCACCCGCCTTAAAGGCAGCCGTCGCTCGAGGATCTAACGCACTAAATGCATCCTCTGGCGAGTCCTGAGCCACAGCAAGCGTCGAGACGACTATCCAGGTGGAGAGTGAAAAAAGGGCTAAAAGAAAATATTTCGCCTGACCCATAGAAATTGCCTCAAATTCGACCGCGCGCAGAAACACCTACCTCATCGTACCATCATTTACCGAGAAAACACGGGAAATGACCGCCGGCAGGCCTCTTTTTGCCGCTACCGATAGCGATTAGGCCGACCACAACGGAGACGCGAGTTATTGCAGCAACTCACAGCGCTTCAACCGGCCTGTCACAGTGCTTCAGCCGGCTTGTCGTCTCGGCCTGCCGCGACGCTTTGTCGGCAATGGGCACCGGAAGTCCGGTTGTATTCGACAGCAAAGGCCTCGGCATCGTCGCTGGTAAACTCTCGGGCGATAGTCCGTTTAAACTTGCCGAGCTCGTAGACATGGACCACATGGTCGGTTGGCACCGGAGGCTCCTTCGGCTCCTCGGCCGCCTCCGTTTTCTCTGTCGCCTCTTTTTCTGTCGCCTCTTTTTCCGACTCCGATTTTTCCGATTCTGCTACCTCAGGTTTTGCTGCCTCAGGTTCTGCTTCCCGCTTGGAGCCTCGTTTACCGCCTCGCGACGTTCGGCGCTTGGGCTTGTCGGGCGACTTGTTGTCCGGTTTTTCCCCCGTTGCTTTTTCGGCCTTCTCGACTTGCTCCTGCTGAGCCTCTTCTTCGGGAGTTTCGTCTTCGTCCTCATCTACGAAGTCGAAATCATCCACAAACAGATCGTCTTGGTCGTCGTACGCCATAAAAAACCAGGGTCGCTAAAGGAAATCCGGCTGAGAGAGGGGAGACAGCAGCTCGTAACACCCCAGTATCCGCGCCGGCTGGCAGCACGTCAACCGGCTCTCAGGCATGGCCATGGGGATTGCAAAGTTGCGAGTACGTCTTCATGTCCAGAAATTGGGCTATTAATGTGAGCCGCAACGCGCTAGCGTCGGGTAGCGGAGGCAAAGCGTTACCCAGCTGCTACCCGACGCTAGCGCGTTGCGGCTCACACTTTGCAATCGTCCTGCAGACTTGGCCATGACGAAGGGGTTGAAGTGACGTTCAATCGCAAAGCGGATACTTTAGACGCGGCTCACCGAGCCGCAACTCGGTTGCGGGCCGCCTGAATGCCCGCCTCGAGAATCGCGTCTTCCACATGCTGACTAAGGCCTTCGCCACGGGGCTTCGCTACGACTCGGACATTCTCGTCTGGCTCGACTCCTCGGTGACTGATTGGTTTCCCGACGGGCGAGAAAAACTTGGCCGTGGTCAGCCGAATGCCCGCCCCTGCATAGCCAAGTGGAAAAATCCCTTGGACCGAGCCTTTGCCAAACGAGGTCGTGCCGACAATCGTGCCCCGATGATTGTCTTTGATCGCTCCCGCAAAAATCTCGCTGGCACTCGCACTGTCGCCATCGATCAGCACCACCAGCGGAACTCGCCAGGTGCCGCCATAATGGGCTTGATAGTTAAAATCTTCCTGGGCACTGCGGCCACGAGTCGAAACGATCCTACCCTGCGTAAGAAACTTGTCCGCCACTTCGACCGACGAGGTAAGCAACCCGCCCGGATTGCCTCGCAAGTCCAGAATCAGCGATTCCATCCCTTTGCGGTGCAAGTCCCACAGGGCCGCTTCCAAATCACGGCTCGTGGTTTTCTGAAAAGTCGGAATGCAGGTAGGCAATGTGGTTTGCTTCATCGATGATTTTCACATCTTCAAGACTCGGCACTTCCACATGCTCGCGACGAATATTCAATACCCGCGATTCCACGCCCGGCGAAAAGACCGTCACTCGCACCCAGGTTCCCTCATCGCCGGTCAGCATCGAGGCGGCTTCGTCGGTTGACATCTCGCCCGTGCTCTTGCCATCGACTGCCACGATGCGATCCTTGGCCAAAATGCCTGCCCGCTCCGCAGGGCTGCCAGGAATGACATGCACGATAAGCAGGGTCGCCGCGTCGGCCTTCAGCTCGACCCCCAAGCCAACAAAATTGCCCTCGATTTGCGAATAGACTTCCCGAAGCTGGTCGGCGGTCAAGTAGGTCGAATAGTTGTCGAGCCCACTGGCTGCCGCAGCAACAAATTCCAAGATCGTCGCCGTGGAAGCAAGGCCCGATCGCGTCTCGACGAGTTGGGCGATCTCCGAGGCAAGCGAGACCAATTCGCCTGAATTCTTCATCGACCGGCGGCCCAGCGTCTGAAACAGCTCTCGACGCAGTTGGGCAAGTTGATCGTCCGAAACGCGGAGTTCATTGGTCGCGACAAACTCCTCGTCGGCTAAGGCGATGTCGATCGCCCTCGTGCCGCGCAATCCTAACGACCGCCAGGAAGGAGTGTTCACATAGTGCGTATCCATCTTCATCAAAAGCTCGGAGTACAGCGAGAGAGCCTGCTGTCGATTCAAGGCCGTCACCGATTGCTTAAAACTGCGATCGTGATACCTGCGGCCGAGGCTGTAGTGCAGCTTCGCAAGGTCGTGCCGTTGGCGAAGCGTGTCGTTGCCCGTGTGTTCACGCAGCGCGTCTTCATAATGACTTAACGCTTCGCCCCACCGCTCATTCGACTCGAGATGAAGGCCCTTTTCCAAAACCCCACTGACCGACACATCGGGCAACGCATCGGGGGCAATCGTGACCGGCTCGGCAGTCGCCGAACTCTGAGCTACGACCGGCATTACGGCAAAAGCCCCGGCCAAGGCCAGGACCGCAACCAGCGACCCGGCTTGCCAACTCGATCGAAAGGTGTCCGGGAGAAAACCCCGAAGAAAAATCTTTGCGAAGACCCGATTCTGCATAGTTGCTCGTTCCGTGTGTGGGGAGGTCGTGTCGCTAGCGCAGAACGCTGACGCACTACGGCGAGGTCGGTGCGTACCGAGGAAGCAAAAGGGTCTGTTCCGCTGCCCACTTCAGTATAGGTCACAAAAATGGGGGGGTCAAAAAACCTATCCAACGGTTTTGGGACACTTTGCCAGAGCAGCCCCGCGCGACCGTCACAGCCCTTGCGAAAAACCGATTCGCCGACCGTTTGCAGGCCTCAAGCCGGAGGCATCGTCTGGTCGGTTTATACCGCCCGAATCGATGACTCCGCCAATAGCGGTACGCAGGCCCCAACTGCCTCACGCGACCAAAGGGAATCAGCTTCCTGCTGGAGAAAAGCCGGCACTACCATGTCACCGGCCCCTTGTCTCACCACTCTACGCAGAGTCCAGCAAAAGAGTTCGAACCCCCGCGTAATTTTCTGCAAAGCCACGGGATTGCAATCCCGTGGCTTTGCAGGGCGTTCCCTACTGCCAAGCGAAGTGCTATCGTAACCCTCCCCTTAATTCCGCAATCCGATTTCCAAATTCCGACTTCAAAAATGCCCTCCCCCCCGATCAAGCGCGCGCTGATTAGCGTCAGCGACAAAACCCATCTCGAGACCTTCGCTCGCTCACTCGACGCCGCCGGCGTCGAAATCTTCAGCACCGGCGGCACACGCCGCGCCCTCGAAGAAGCCGGCATCGCGGTCCGCGATGTGGCCGACTACACCGGTTTTCCTGAGATGATGGATGGCCGAGTGAAAACGCTCCACCCCAAAGTCCATGGCGGCCTGCTTTGCCGACGCGACAACGAAGCCCACATGGCTGCCGCCAAAGAACATGGCATCGAAATGTTTGATCTTGTCGTCGTCAATCTCTACCCGTTTGAAGAAACCATCGCCCGACCCGATGTCACGACCGAGGAAGCAATCGAGCAGATCGACATCGGCGGCCCGTCGATGATCCGCTCGGCAGCAAAAAATCATGCCTTTGTCACGGTCGCGACCAGTCCATTTCAGTACGACTCGATCGCCGAGCAAATCAAGGAGCACGGCGGTACGCTTCCCGAACTACGAAGCCAGTTGGCCCGAAAAGCCTTTGCCCTCACCGCGGACTACGATGGGGCCATTGCCAGCTATTTTTCTAAAGTGACCGACGAAAAAGAATATCCTTGCTTCCCTTCGCGAGTTTCGTTGCCGCTCACCCTAGTTTCGGAGCTTCGTTACGGCGAAAACCCGCATCAAAAGGCGGCCCTCTATGCCCTTCCGGCAGTCGACCCTAGCAATTTGGTCAACGCCCAACATCACGGCGGCAAGGAGCTTTCCTACAATAATCTGCTCGACCTGGATGCCGCGCTCGCTGCGGTTCGATCGTTACCGCAACCGGGGGTCGTCGTATTAAAGCATGGCAACCCTTGCGGTGCCGCCACGGCAACGACTCTCGGCGAAGCGATGCAAAAAGCCTGGGCTGGTGATCCGGTGAGTGCGTTCGGTTCGGTACTCGGATTCAATGTTCCGGTCGACGCGGCCGCGGCCGAATGCCTGGCCGAGCCGGGGAAGTTTGTTGAGGCAATTATCGCACCCGATTTTTCTGCCGAGGCATTAAAAATCCTCACTACCAAACCCAAATGGAAAAAAAACGTTCGCCTGCTTCGCATGGGCCAGGCGACACCGCTGCTCGCTCGACCGGAGTTCCGGCAAATCGACGGCGGCATCCTCTGCCAGTTGGCCGACGATTTGCCCGACGAGGTTTCCGCTTGGAAGATCGTCACCGAAACCCAACCCACCGACTCGCTCCAGGCCGACTTAACATTTGCTTGGATCGCTTGCCGACACGTCAAATCCAACGCCATTGTGCTCGCCAAAGACGAATCGCTCGTCGGCGTCGGAGCCGGACAAATGAGCCGCGTCGACTCGGTAGAAATCTCCATTCGCAAGGCGGGCGACCGTGCACGTGGAGCCGTGCTCGCATCCGACGCTTTTTTCCCGTTCGACGATTCGATCCATCAAGCCGCCGAGGCGGGCATAGCCGCGGTGATCCAGCCGGGCGGCTCGCGTCGCGACGACGAGGTGATCGCCGCCTGCAATCAGCACGGTCTGCCGATGATTTTTACCGGCACGCGGCATTTTCGGCATTGAAGCTCCCAGGACGATTGCAAAGCGCGATCCGCAACGCGCTAGCGTCAGGTATGTGAGCCGCAACGCGCTAGCGTCGGGTAGCAAACAGGCGAACTGCAAAGTCAGATAAACCGCCAAGGACGCCAAGAGCGCCAAGGAACGAGCTGCAAGAAAACATCTGTTTTTTAAGCAAATTTAATTTCTTTTTTCCTTGGCGATCTTGGCGCACTTGGCGGTTCAAAAAATAGACTTTGCAATCCTCCTGGGGTAGCAAAGGCAAAGCGTTACCCAACTGCTACCCGACGCTAGCGCGTTGCGGCTCACACTTTGCAGTTCTCCTGACCCTTTTTGCCTCGCGCTGGCTTTTTTAGGACAAATGGGCGATAATCCAGGTCGGACAGTTGGAGCCAGAGATAAAAACAGCCGGCAGGGGCAATGTCGGCGTCACAGCCCCAGTGCTACTCGAGGAGGCCTTTTCGATGAACTCAAAATCCC
>JAADIN010000266.1 GCA_013151315.1 Planctomycetota bacterium
ACTTGGATTGCCGGTGCGTCTCCTTCGAGGCCTTCGATATCCAGCACCGCCACGGCAGTGACCGATTCGAGATGGCCCGAATAAATGCCCTGGTCGTCGCCCGCTAGGCGAAAACGGACGGGCAGCGGGCCCTCGGTTTTTTTGTTTTCGGCCAGCACATGGCCGATGCGGCGTTGACTCACGTCGGCCAGAAGCCGCCAGCCCTGGCTCGTGTCGGCCACCGTAAAAAGGACCTGTCCCCGTTCTACGGGGCGCGAGTGCAGTAGATTTTGAACATCGAGAGTCAACACCGTGCCGGCGATCGGGCTGCGCAGCGTGAGTGCCTCGCGGCGATCGGCCAGGATTTTTCGTTGCCGGCGGAGGCTGGCCAATTTTTCTTCTAACTGTTGGCCGTCGGCCGAGAGGGGCAACCGCTGTTGGGCCGTGTCCTCTCGCACAATCCGGGCGGTGCGCGCGATGGCAATCGCTTCGGTCTGCCGACGGACGGTCTCGATTTCTCCCTGCACGCGCTGCGCGTCGAGCGTCAGTTGCGGGTCGTCGATCACGGCCAGCACGTCGCCCTTTTGCACCGGATCGCCATGGGCGACGCGCACTTCGGTCACGGTCCCCCCGGCGGTAGCAAAAATGTCTCGTTCAACGATTGGTACGAGCGTCGCGGGCGCTTCAATTTCAAAATCGGTGGGAATATAGATTAACGCCCCAAGGATCCCGGCCACTGCTGCGCTAACCAACATCAGCCGCAACAGTCTCCAAAAAAAGCTGAGCCGCGACAGACGCTGCGACCAGCGAACTACGGAGCGCATTGGAAAACGATCGAACCGCGTTGCGAGCCGCAACGCGGGCTCGCACAGGGCGGCCAACTCGATGACGCGCTGGCAGGGAAACTCGACCGTGGCCACGTGAAACTGCTCGGCAATCAGCACTGCCGAGAAGAGCGTTTTTGGCTTCCGGCGTTTGGCCAATCTTTCGGTATCGTCTGCAAATTCAAAGGGGACGGCCACCAGCCGCCGGGCGTGCGATTGGTCGACGTGCTGCTGGACCAGGGTCGCCAATTCGGGCGGAAGCTCGTGTCCGGCCTCCTCTCCATGAACGGCCGCTTCGGCGTAGTCGAGGGGTTCGCCCCAGAGGGCGGTTTTTTTGGCCAGCATTCGAAGCCGTTTGCTCGTATCTCCACGCGACTCGATGCGATCGACGCCACTGACGGCCAACAGTCGCCACGATCGGCCTCGTCGCACTAACAGGCTCAGCCGATCGGCGTCCAAGAAGCGTCGCCCTTCGTTCACAATTTCAAATGCCGTCTGGCGTAAGTCGGTCGACTTGTGCACCCGATGCAGCAAAGCGAGCGACTGGTCGTGAAGATCGTGGTCGGCACGAAGCGAACGGAGCTCGTGATGCGTATGAAAATCGGCGGCGATCTGACAAACGGTTGCCAAAAATTCCTGCCAACCTTGCTGCACGGCAGGGCTGCTGCCAGTTCGCATAAAGAGCTCGACCACAGCGCGCGGCCGATCGTCGCCAACCGCAGCGACGACGAGCACCGAATCGGTCGGATTCTCGCCGGCGGCAGTCGTTCCACTTCGCGGAGCAAAAATCTGCGGCTCCGCCGTAGCCGACTGCAGAATCGCGTCATGTGCCGCTTGATCGCTTGCGTCTTCCCGATCCCAAACACTTTCGAGATGGGTCTGCTGCGCCAGCACCCAGCGTCCGCGTCCCTCGGGCAACCAAACGGCTCCGCCCATCGCAGCCAGCGCGGTGGCGCAGCCGTCCAGCAATCGGCGGTAGAACCGGGTCGTCTCGGTCGGCGCACGCGCAAGCTCGTGAAGCTGGTCGACGAAGTCTTCCAGTTGCTGCCAATCCGCGTTGACGTTGGAGTCGGCGGCTTCATGTTTTTGAGTTGAGAACGTCACTATCTAAGTATATCCGAGCCACGCTCCAGCCTTCGCCATTGTGTCGCCAAGCTAGCAAAAACCTGGGATTGGAACTTACGCTGAAGCCGACTTGGCAGTTTGCATGAAATTTGCCGCTTATGAAGGATTTACTGATTCTGACGGTTGTAAGGTGCCGAAAACGAGAGCGAGACGACTTGCGCTTTGAAGATGGCTGAATCAGCCGTTTTGGCGCTAGCCACGGTTGTTTGGAAAAACCGTGGCTAGCGCCAAAACGGCGAATCCTAGCAATATAGGAACCTGCACTTCCCGACAATGAATACCTGGCAAACCCCTAAAATTCGGCTGCTATCGCTCTGCCTGATCTTGGCAGTCGTTGTCGGCTGCAGCTGGCGCAGCGGGAACGACTTCCATGCTAGCGTCAGCGAAGATTGCTATCAGGCGCTCGCAACGCAAATCGAGTACCCGCAAGTAAGGCAGTGCAGCACCTTTGAGGACGACTGGGCTAGCATCGAGCCCCTGTCGCTCTCCACGACGGTCGACCCGGAATACTGGGACGTGCCACTGGAAGAAGTGATTCAGCTTTCGCTGTCTCGCTCGAAAATACTTCGAAACCTGGGCGGGATTTTGCTGAACTCGCCTTCGTCGGTGAAAACCTTCTGGGATCCGGCCATCCGAGAAACCGATCCCCGCTTTGGCGTCGACGCCGCGCTGAGCGCGTTTGACGCCCAATATTCAACCAGCATCTTCGGCGAAAAGAACGACCGAGCGCTCAACAACGAATTCTTCGGCGGCGGTACCCGACTGCTGCAACAAGATACTTTTGTGTACCAGTCGCAGCTTTCCAAGCGGTCGGTCACGGGCTCCGAATTTACCTTCCGCCACAACGTCGACTACGACGCGAACAACGCTCCTGGCAATATTTTCCCGAGCGCATGGAATGTCAATCTGGAAACCGAGTTTCGACATCCGCTACTCCAAGGCAACGGGATGCTGTTCAACCGCATCGCGGGCCCCAGCAACACCCCCGGAATTTACAATGGCGTTCTTATTGCTCGGGTGAACACCGACGTCGAGATTGCCGACTTCGAAATCGCCGTTCGCGACCACGTGAGCAACATCGAAAATGCCTATTGGGATCTCTACTACGCCTATCGCGATCTCGACGCCAAAGTCGCGGCCCGCGATGCGACCCTCGACACCTGGCGACGGGTTCATGCACTCTACAAAGCAGGCCGCCGCGGAGGCGAGGCCGAGAAAGAAGCCCAAGCCCGCGAGCAGTTTTTCCGCTTTCAAGAAGAAGTTCAAAACGCGCTCAGCGGTCGACGAATCGACGGCACACGCACGGGCAACGGAAGCGATGGCGGCACGTTTCGCGCGAACGGCGGGGTGCATGTGGCCGAACGTCAACTCCGCCGTCTGATGGGACTTCCCCCGAGCGATGGACGATTGTTGCGTCCGGCCGACGAACCGATCACGGCCTCGGTGCAATTCGACTGGTCGGAAATCACACGAGAATCGGTGCTCCGCCGTGCCGAGCTCAGGCGTCAACGATTTGAGACCCGTCGCAGCGAACTGGAATGGATCGCCAGTAAAAACCACCTGCTGCCTCGCCTCGATGCGGTTGGCCGCTACCGTTGGCGCGGGTTTGGCGACGATCTGTCTGCCACGGGCGGCAACAATCCTCGTTTCGACAACGCCTACGAAGACCTCGCCAGCGGCGACTTCCAAGAGTGGCAATTAGGGGTCGAGCTCAGTGTGCCGATCGGCTATCGCCGCGCTTCTTCGGCAGCCCGCAATGCCGAGTTGCAACTTTGCCGCGCACGAGCCATCCTGCGAGAACAAGAACATCAAGTGCTACACGACTTGGCAGCCGCGGTCGCGGAAGTCAATCGAGCCTATGTGGTTTCGCAAACTACGCTGAATCGCTTGGAAGCGGCTCGCAATCAAATGGAAGCGACCACCGCCGCCTTCGAAGCCGACAAGGTACCGCTCGACCTGCTGCTGGATTCCCAGCGGCGTTTGGCCGACGCCAAGAGTCGGCACTTCCGCTCGATGGCCGAGTACGCGGTCGCGATCAAGAACGTGCATTACGCCAAGGGAACGCTGCTCGACTACGATGGCGTTACCCTCAGCGAGGGCCGATGGCCCCGACAGGCCTACCGCGACGCGGCACGTCGCGAGAGTCTTCGAGGAAAACCCCGGCCGCTGAATTATTCTTCTGCTCACTCACCCCGGGTAAGTCGCGGTCCGTACAAGCAACAAACGGACAAGGGCCTTCCTCTAGCAGAGCCTACAGAAATCCCATCCCAAGAGCAGCTCCACCAACCC
>JAADIN010000108.1 GCA_013151315.1 Planctomycetota bacterium
GACATTGCCACGAGCGCACGGCCTGAGGAGGTTCGCGAACTGTTCGGCCGGCGTCGCACGCTTGCCATTGGCGCAGCCTTCGGCGTCATCGGAGTACAGGGAAGTCGCGGCCAACCACCGATCGAAGTGGCCACGTTTCGCTCTGACGGTGCGTATGTCGACGGCCGGCGTCCCGAGGGAGTCGTTTTTACCACGGCCGAAGAAGATGCCCAGCGGCGTGATTTTACGATCAATGGGCTGTTCTATGATCCGCTCGACGAAAAACTGATTGACTACGTCGGCGGCGAAAGGGATTTGCAGCAAGGGCTCATTCGCGCCATCGGCGACCCGGCGGCCCGTTTTTCTGAGGACAAGTTGCGGATGTTGCGAGCCGTGCGCTTTGCCACGACCTTGGGGTTTCAAATCGAAGAGCCGACCTTGGCGGCTGTGCGAGCGATGGCTCGGGAAGTCCACGTGGTCAGCGCCGAACGCATTGGTGGCGAGCTGCGCCGCTTGCTCGTGCATCCTTCTCGGAAACTCGGCGTAGAACTGCTCCACGAGACCGGGCTGCTCGAGCCGTTGCTCCCCGAGCTAGCCGCGCAAGCTGCTTCCACTTGGCAACGCACGCTACAGAACCTCGATCGCCTCAAAACCACCTCGCTTGCGGTTTCGCTTGCGGCGTTGCTCGTCGAAATCGAAAAACCAGACCTCGTAGGCAAGCTGGGCCGTAGGTTTCGATTCACCAACAAGGAAATCGACCGAGCCACTTGGCTAACCCGCAGTCTGCCGCTCGTCGGCGAGGCAAAGACGTTACCCTGGCCCCAACTGCAGCGGTTGTTAATCCACGACGGCACGGACGACCTCCTCGCACTGGCCGATGCCGTCTTTGAAAGCGACCACCTGGGCATAAAAGAATGCCGACGCCGCTTAGCTCAACCGACCGAAAAGCTCAACCCACCGCAGCTCCTTTCCGGCAAAGACCTTATCGCTCACGGCGTCAAACCGGGCCCCGATTTTGCATTGATCCTTCGACACATCCGCGATCAACAACTGCTAGGCCAAATCGGCAATCGCAAAGAAGCGGAGCAGCTTGTCGCCCAGTGGCTCAGCGAGCACCGTAGCACTTAGCACTAGACCCTGGACTCTCGACTCCCAACTCATTACCATCGGTTTCTACTACACTTTTCAGGAGAAACCGTATGGAAGCAGGATTGCACGAACTACCGACGCAAGTCGGCCTCTTGTTGGCCGACGGAATGCCCACGATAGATGCAGAATACGCCTTGCAAATCGCCTCGCGGGTGCTGCATATCGTCTCGGGGCGATGATTCTCGTAGGTGGCCTGTTCTTCATGCGAACGGTGCTCGCTCCCGCTGGTGCCGATGCGTGCTACGCCGGTCGTCGAGCCGTCTGGGCCAAGTGGGCCGGCATCGCAACGGCTGTGCTCCTGGCGACCGGATTCTACAACTTTTTTCTGATCCATAATTTGGCGAAGGCGGGCGGAGACGAGCTTCCCTCAACCTACCATATGCTCTTTGGCATCAAATTTTTGCTTGCCCTGCTGGTGATGTTTCTCGTCGCGATCCTGGCCGGCAAAACAACGGCCGCCGAGCGCTTTCGTGGCCAGATGCCAAGGTGGCTGAACATCGCGTGGCTGGCGTCGATCGTCATTATCGTCCTCGCCGCGGTCCTCCGAACCCTTCACTCCTAATTCCTAACTCGCAACTCGTAACCGGCGACTCTATTCATGGACAAGAAGGCAAAAAAACGGGTCGAAGTTTTGCGCAAGAAAGTCGCGCAATTTCAGCAGCAATTGACCGGTGCTAAACAGCAGCCCGACGATCCCGAGGAGCCGGCACGCATCCAGGCCGATATCGACCAAGCCCATGCCGAAATAAAAAAACTCAAAGAGTCTTGAAGCCTTTGGCTTCCCGCCTTACCTGTTGGTCGTCGGCCTCGCTTAATTCAAAAACGCGATCGTAGTCTTTCGTTTCCAACTCTTGGTCCGGCTCTTGGTCGCCTTGGTAATCGAGGACCCCTAGGTCCTCTCGAATGATTTCCAGGCCGTCGATGCTGGAGTCGTTCCAATCGCCCAGCACCGACGCCTCGCCCGTGCCTTGAACTCCCTGATCGGTAGCGGTAAACCAACTGTCGAAGTCAAGCTGCCACGAGTTATCGCGGACCCTATCGAGGGTCTCCGAGCTATCGCCGTTCTCGTCACCGGCGACCGGCCTAGCAGCGGCATGAGTAAAACTTCCGTAAAACGGGGTGGGCGTAATACGAGTTGCTGGCAAGGAGGGTTGGTAGTTGGCTGCCGACGTAAACCTAGTGGGCAACTCCAACGGCTCCGTCGGACTGGCCAAGGCGGCTGGCGAAGAGCCGTACAATTGCCATAATGCCGCGTCGGCGAATTGTGTTGGTTCGCCGTCAGAATGCCCGCCTTCAGAATGTCGAACGAGCGGCGGCGACTCTTCCGCACCTGCCTCGGAAAGCTCGTCGGGTACGAGCTCAAAAAAGTCGTAGCCGACAAACTCGCTTCCTGAGTCCACCACGATTTCGCCAAGCAGGTTGCTGTCAAACACGACTCCCCCGCCGCTGCCGACATGGGCTCCGCCATCGCGAATACCGGGTGGCTGAATTTCAAGCACCGCATAAATCCCCGGCGAGAGGTTGGCAAATTCGTAGTTTCCTTCGGCATCGGTTTGCGTCTCGTCGAGGAGATTGCCGGTTTCTCCGAGCAGCCGAAGCACCACGCTTTCGAGTCCTGAGTCGTCGACCGACATGGTGACCTGCCCGGCAATCGATCCGGGCGCGACGTCGGCGGCAAGCAGTAGCCGGGATTCCATCTGCTCGAATCGGCAAGTTCGGTCGGTACGGGAAGATTGCATATCCCCACTATCGACCTAGCAGTTCAGGCGGCCCAAAGTCGGGCCACAAGACCGCCTGTCTTGCCCAAGTCTCACAGGCGGGACGATTTAGGCAGGGTGTTTTTGTCACGATTCCTGGGGTTCGCCGCAGGAGGATTGCAAAGTCTGTTTTTTGAACCGCCAAGTGCGACAAGATCGCCAAGGAAAAAAGAAATTTGCTTAAAAAAACAGCTATTTTCTTGCAGCTCGTTTCTTGGCGTTCATTGGCGTCCTTGGCGGTTTATCTGACTTTGCAGTTCGCCTAGAGTTCGCCGTTGAGGTGACAAAGCCGTTTCTCCGGAGAATGCTGCGCACAGAGCCACAGAGGAAAAATTCAGAGCTAAATAGCTCACAACGACAAATGCTCTCGTAACGCTTCCAGCTCGCGCTCAAACCCGCCCGAGAGAATCGGGAATCGACACCAAGTTTTTGGATCAAGATTTTCATCATCCAGATGAAACGAAGGGGCATACCGCTCGCGCTTCCACTGATTGCGACACCAGAGCCGAAAGAATCGCTCGACCCAGCGCCCGAGTTGCTCTGTAGAAAAATCCTTAAATTGCGGACGAACCGCCTCTAACACTTCGACCGGCATGAGTCGATCGCGAATGGCCGCCCGCTCGATCGCGTCGAGCACTCGGTAAGGCATCAAGTCGCCTTCGTCAGTTTGCGACTGTTCCTGAGGCCGAAGCTCGGCAGTTGGCTGTTGGGTATTGACGACCGACAACGCAGGCAAGGGGCCAACGCCCAGAGGGCCAACCCTCTCCATCCAGCGCAGCCATTCAAGCAAAAACGCCTTGTCGATCCCCGCGATCGGCGACAGCCCGCCGCAAGTATCGCCATCCATGGTCGCGTAGCCGACCGCCGCTTCGCTCCGATTGCTCGTCGCAAGCAGCAACGCCCCGCGCAGGTTGGCCAACAGCCAAGCCCCCGGCCCTCGCGCCCGAGCTTGGATATTTTGCAACGCAACGTCATCGTGTTCCCAAGTAAGTTCACGCCCGACGGCCTGAGAAACGAGATCAACATAGCCCTCAACCAAGGCGTCGACGTCCCACTCAAAAAACTCCGCCCCAATCCGTGAGGCGACGTGGCTTGCCGCGCGACGAGTCACCTCGCCACTATTGCGCGTCGCCTGATAAACGCAACTCAGCAGGCACCGCATCAGCGCTCGAGGGTTCTCCGCTTCATCAAGCCCTTTAACCTGAGCAAGTTTGCTGACGAAAGTCTCTTGCCCAATCTCGGCAACCCCCAGTTCGACCATCAGCCAAATCATCGTCGCCACGCTCGACGAATCGGCCCCCCCGCTAAGCGAAACAACCAACCCGCCCGCTTTGCTTTTGCGCAGATAATCGAACAACGCAAGCGGCACCGCGCGGGCAAATTCCTCTTCTTTAGGCGGAGGCGAAGTATCCCACTTCGAAGGAGGCGTCGGCTCGCGAGGCGTTGAAGGCGTCGGCAGCCTGAAATCACTCTCAACAGTCACACCGTCGCCCTGCTTGGTTTTTCCCGAATTGGCCCGATCGCGCCGCGTTGCTTCGATATCAACATCGGCAATCGAGAGAAGCGTGTCGGCAAAAGAAAACCGCAGCCCGACCGCCAACATTTCTCCGCGGCTAGCGAGGAGAGTCCCTCCATCAAAAATCGCGCGTCCCGATTCGTTGCCGAGCAAATTGGAATAGGCGTAACTGACATGAAATTTCCCGGAGCCTTCCAGCACGAGACCACGGCGGATTTCCTGTTTGGCGAACGCAAAATGGCTGGCGCTCGGATTCAGAAGAATGTCGGCTCCGCGTGCCGCCAACCTTCGTCCCGGGCGATCCTCCACCCAAGCGTCTCGGCAGATTTCCATGCCGACGACGGTTCCGCCGCAATCGAAAAGCAGATCGCCAATTGGAGTGGGTCGCCCGTCGATTGCCACTTCGCGCACCTCGCCGGCTGGCCAGGGTTTAAACCATCGCGGCTCGTAATGGATGCCATCGCCGGCCAAAAACTGTTTGCCGACCAAGCCGAGCAATTTGCCATCGCAAGCCAAGGCGCAGACGTTGTAGAGCTGGCCGTCAACTTTCAGTGGCAACCCGAGCGAAACGGCCAGGCCTTGCGTTTCAGGCACGATCTCGAGAAGCAATTGCAAAGCCGTTTGCTGCACCCCCTCGGCAAAAAATGGGTCTTCGCAGCCGTAGCCACTGATAGCCAGCTCAGGCAGACAGAGCACGGCAACTTCGGCTTCGCGCGCTGCGGTGATGGCCGTGAGAATGTTTTCGCGGTTCGATTCCCAAGCGAGAGGCGTTTGATTGAGGCAAGCAGCGCCGAGACGGAGTTTTTGCATCTATGCAATATACGCCCTATCGCAAGGATTCCGATAGGCGCGATACTCACTCTGGCAATCTGTCCGCCTCGCGGCTAGTCTCCTATCAGACGGCGGCTAGTGCAGCGTTTCATCTAGGAATTAGGGTCCGTGTTGTGAGCCGTAGGCGCTAGCCTCGGGTTTTCTCCGCTTCCACCCGAGGCTAGCGCCTACGGCTCACACTAAAAATTAAGAGGTAACGCTGGCTGGTGCTCAATTGGAGATCGAGATGCCAAAACTCGTTCGCGGTTGGCGCCCTCGGTAGTAGCCGAAGTGAGGGTTATAGCATCCGTGGCCGCCGCCATAGTAGTACTCTTCAACGAGAATTGGCGGTCGACCCGCTACGACGGGCACGTTGGGCACGGTCGGGTTTTGCATCGCCTGAATGACATTGGTGTTGACGCCCTGGTTGTGCAGGCTGATGACTTCGGCGGCGGTCAGAGGTCGCGTGACTCCCGAGGTGCGCACGTAGTTTTGGATCAACGTCGGGTCGACGCCGGCTTGCGACATCGCCAAGACTTCGTTCATGTTGGCCGCGCCGGTTTGAACTTGCCGGCCCAACTGGCTGGCGATTTGCGCGCGGTTTTGGGCGGCCATTTCGTCCATGCCAGTTCCTACGGCCCCACCGGTCAATGCGCCGAGTCCCCCGCCAAGGAGGGCACCAGCTCCTGCATTGCCGGTCTGATGGCCAATAATCGCGCCTGCCCCAGCACCTGCAAGAGCGCCCAGGCCTGCGCCGCGGTCGGCATAGTAAGGAGACCGGCAACCTGCGAATGCGCAAAAAGCCAACGAGAAAACAATAGACGTGCGAAACGACAATCGAGTCATAGCGGACACCAAGCGGTCGGTGGGGCGAGAAATGCGGGGCGGGAATCGTCCCAGGCGGTCGCGAAGCGGTCAAGAGCGGCCTTTGCTCATTTTGATCGGCAGAGAAGGCAAAAAAGATGAGCGGCAGAGCATGCTAGCATGGCTGAGACTGCTGTTTTACGAGGAAATTTCGCTAAATCTTAAATCGTGCTTGCATCCTGGAACTGTGCCACTTAGACTGGGCGCAACTTGGGATTTGTGGCCGCTTGCAGCCGAAACTGCTAAAGAGCCAAAACGTTGCCAACCCTACGCAATTCTAAAGGGCCCTGGCAACAATAACTTGAAAAGCTTGCAAGTCGCATTTACCAAGAGTGAGTGCGGCTTTTTTCGTGCTTTTCCCTGTTCTCTGGCTCCTGACCTCCGACCCTTATCATGAGTCTCGTGGATACCTCAAAACCAGCCGATAACGATTTGCCGACACCTCGGAATGAAGCTTCCGATGGCCTCGCTCCGAAATTTTCGACCCTGTCGGTCCATGCGGGTGAGAGTAGGCAGAAGTTGGGCGATTCGATTACGGATCCGATTTTTTGCGCTTCGACCTACACCTTTACCGATACCCA
>JAADIN010000240.1 GCA_013151315.1 Planctomycetota bacterium
GGCGTGATGTACGCCCGGGCTTTGGTTTCTTCAAAGGTGCCGTGCCGCTCGATAAGGCCTTCCTTGTAGGCCAACTTGTCGGAATAACCGGGCAGTAGGATTTGGTAATCGTAGCGCAGCCGGTTGGGGACGATGCGGTTGATGTGCCGTGCGATGTTGGTCGTGCAGTTGTTGGAAACCGTGTTATAAAATTCGGGCCGACTGGCCAGCTCGTTGGCTCGTCCCAGCACGTCGACCAACAACTGTCGCGATTGCTCGGGCGTTGCCGTCGTGCGGTAAAGATAAACGTCCTCGCCGCGATTGTTAGCGCGCACTTGCACCGCGTCGCGTTCGTCGGCCAGCACATACATGAGCTCGTACTGCCGGGCAGTCCCTTTCCAGGCGGCGTACTCTTCGCCCTCTTCCTTGCGAATTTCGACGCTCGCGACAAGATGCTCGACTTGGCCATCGTCCGAGACAAACTCAAAACTAAGCATGGTATGGGCGATTGCCGGCATGTTCTTAAACGGGACAATGAAAAAATCGACGTGCTGCAAATCGTCGAGCTGATAGATCTGGTCGCGATGATTGACGACATACGCGTCGTCGTTGAAATAGCGGCAGTGACGTAGGTTGCGAACCGTGACTTGATTGCCTTGAAACTGTGCATACGGCAACACCGCTTGGTCGGCGGACCAATTGCGCACGTTCGACGGCGCAAGGATTTTGGTGAATCCACTGCAGCCGAAGCAGGTAGCAATCAGCACCAAAAAGTAGGCCCGCATGACAATTCAATGCATTCAAGTTCGTGATTAAAAAAGCGGCGAATCCTAGCGATTTGGGGCATTTCGAGCAAGAGAAAAAATGCTATCAGCTTGCAGCGAATCGTCTGATAAGATGAAAGGCAACCGATCATTTCCGTATTCCTAAATCCGCATTCTGAATTCAAAATGTGCCACCCCCAGATTCGCCCCCTCGAACTCGTACCGCTCAGCGACGACCGCGAAGGCGAGTACGCTTTGCGAGACCCGTATAGTTTTTCCAGCACGGTTGCCCTGCCCTTCGAGGCGGCCATGCTGGTCACGATGATGGACGGTAAACGGTCGCTCAAGGAATTGCATCAGGCATTTCATGAGCAGTTTAGCGGAACGCTTACGCTGTCCGAAATCGAGCAAGTCGTCAACCAACTTGATACAGGGTGTTTTTTAGAAAACGATCACTTCGAGCAACATAAGCGCTCAGTGATTGCCGAATATGAGACGCTCGATATCCGCCCCGCAGCACATGCAGGTACGGCCTATCCCCAGGAGGAGGGAGCGGTTCGAGAGCAGCTCGGAGAATTCTTTACCTGCCAAGAGGGGCCCGGCCTGCTGCCGTCGGAAGGTTGCCCGGCCAGCGAGTATGCTGCTGAGGCGACTCGGAGGCTTTGCGGCGTGATGAGTCCGCACATCGACTTCCATCGCGGAGGCCCGACTTTTGCGTGGGCGTACGATCGGGTCGTGACCGAGTCCACAGCCAAAGTATTTGTTATTTTGGGGACAGCGCACACCCCGCTAGAAAGCCTGTTTAGCGTTTCGCGCAAGCATTTTGATACGCCCTTGGGCACCGTCGAGACCGACCGCGATTTTATCGAGGCCTTCTCCAGGCGTTTGTCGTTGCGACCTACGGCAGGGGAAACGGCCATCATGTTCGACGACGAATTTCCTCATCGGCAAGAGCATTCAATCGAATTCCAAGCTTTGATGCTGCAATATATTTTAGGCGGCCGGCGCGACTACCAGATTGTGCCGATTTGGCTCGTTCCATCCGTTTGTGCTGAACAATCGTTCGCCGGGCGACGCTCCTGCGGTGGCCGATTTTGTAGCGGCGCTGCGCGAAACGATCGACGCCTCCAGCCGTGAAGTTTGCTTTGTGGCAGGGGTCGATCTGGCCCACATCGGCCAACAGTTTGGCGACGAGCAATTGCTCGACAAGAGTCGGCTTACCGAACAATGGACCGACGACCAGCAGTTGTTAGCCGCCGCCTGCGAGGGCGACCCTGAGGCGTGGTTCATCCACGTTGCTGCCCAACAAGATCGCAACCGAATTTGCGGGCTCGCGCCAACTTACACGATGCTCGAAGCCATGCGACCCGAGCGAGGCGAAATACTGAAATACGATCAAGCCGTAGCGAAGGACGACAGCTCGTGTGTGAGCTTTGCCAGCGTGGCATTTTATGTTTGATGTGGGATGTTTGATTTTTGATGTGTGATTAGCTGCGTAGTAGCCTTTAACATCAACAATCAAACATCCTACATCACAGATACTCACAACCTACAATTCGCAATTGCGGTCTCAAGAATCGCCGTCGCGCCAAGCGTTTCCAGGCGCTCCATGATGTCAATCACTTCGCCACGGCGTACCATCGCTCGAACGCTGTGCCAGTTTTTGTCTTCCAGGCGATTGACGGTCGGCGAATTAAAGCCGGGCGTTATTTTTTCTGCCTCGGCCAGTTTTTCGCTCGGCACATTGTACTCAAGCAGTGAGTAAGCGCGGGCGATTACAACCCCTTCGAGTCGGCGGACGACCCGGTCGGCCAACTCAGCGTGCTGCGTGTTGGGGTTTTGAACGAGCACCGTTTCGTAGCTGCCGATTTCGTCGAGAACACGCAACCGGTTGGCGGCCAAGGTGCTGCCCGTTTCTACCAGATCGACGATCGCATCAGCAACGCCCAGCGCAATCATCACTTCGACCGAGCCCGTCAGTTCGACCGTGTAGGCCGTGGCACCATGGTTGGCGAGATATTTTTGAGTGACATACGGAAAACTCGTGGCAACACGTTTGCCATCGAGATCGGCCGGCTTGGTGACCTCGCCCCCCTCGGGCACACAAACGGCCAACCGGCAATTGCCAACGCCCAGGCTCAGGCGGGTCGTTAGCTGCACGCCACTTTCGGCAACCAGATCGCCGCCCGTGATTCCCAAGTCGATCGCTCCTTCGGCGCAAAGTACCGGAATATCGTCGGTGCGCAAAAAGGTGATGTCGATCGGCATCTCGCGCACTCGCGCAAAGAGGCTACGATCTTGCCGACGAAAGCGTAGTCCCGCTTCCTTGAGCAATTGCGTCGAGAGTTCAGCCAGTCGCCCTTTGCTAGGAACGCCGATACGAAGGTTCTTACCGTACGTTTCAAAGCGGTTTGGTTGTTCAGACTTTCCCGGCCGCTGGAGACCTTCAGCATAATTCTGGGTTTGGCTCTTAGTCATTTCTCGCGGTTCGCCTTTTCTTCTAATCCAGAGACACCAAAACGACGCGCAAGTTCAGCTTCGACTTCTTGAAGCGTCACACCGCGGGCTGCCAGCATCACGAGTAGGTGGTAAGCCAAGTCGGCTGCTTCGTGAATAGTGTGTTGCCGCCCCGCTTCGCCCGGTTCGCCAGCAGCCTCGACCACCTCGGCCGCCTCTTCGGTGATCTTGCTGCCAATTTTTTCGACGCCCCCTGCCAGCAGCTTAGCCGTGTACGACTTTTCGTCGAGGGCCGCCTTGCGAGCGAGGATCGTCTGCTCGAGCTGGTCGAGGGGTCGCAAAATATCGGCCATTGCTGCGGCTGTCTTTCCAAGCTTGGGGATAAGTGTAATAATAGGGGTAGAACAGAGTGAGAGTAGCCATCTAGTCTAGCCGACAACATTTGCTCTAGCAATCGAGGCCAGCCGATGAAAGCGGGAGACTTACTTGAGATATTGAAAGAGAGCCCCTTCGTTCCCCTGTGACTGTGCCTTTCCAATGGGCGTTCCTGCGAAATTCGACATCCCGAAATGGTCATTGTCTCTCCCGGGGTCGTGGTAATCGGGAGGAGAGGAAGCAACGGTTCCAAACTGGTCGAACGAGTGATTATGGCCTTCGGCCAAAAGGCGTTTTGGTACCTCCAATCCTAGGGCGGCGCTGCGCTTGCCCTAGGCTACGATGACTATGGCCTTCGGCCAACAAACGTATTTTGGGCGAAAGCTTATTCTCGCCCTCGCCCTAGTGCCCTTGGCCGAAGGCCTGTTTTCCACCGTAGCCTAGGGCAAGCGCAGCGCCGCCCTAGGTTCCATGACGCAACAACCCCACGTTTGGCCGAAGGCCATATTCATCCTGACCCTAACGCAGTGCCTTAGGAGAAACCAATGCCGCAATCTCTGACGAAACTCTATGCCCATCTGATTTTCAGCACCAAAAACCGCCAGCCATTTTTAGACGAGGCGATTCGACCACGCGTCCACGCTTATCTCGCCACCATTCTCCGAGGCCTTGATTCTCCGTGGGTTGTCGTAGGAGGTGTTGCCGATCACGTTCACCTTCTTTTCGACATGGGCAAGATGCATGCGCCGGTGAAGTTCGTCGAACAGGTGAAACGCGAGTCGTCCAAATTCGTTAAAACTCTTGACACCAAATACCAGAAGTTCTATTGGCAACGTGGTTATGGCATGTTTTCTGTCGGTCCGGCACATCGCGCGGAGGCCGAAGCCTATGTTCGCGGGCAGGAAGAACATCATCGGACAAAGACGTTCCAAGAGGAGTTTCGCACTCTCTTAGAGCAGTACGGCATTGCGTACGATGAGCAGTATGTCTGGGATTGACCCGCAGGTTGGCCCAGCAGTGGGCAATTCGAAGGGGACAGGCACGAATTTTCGGCATGCACCTTTTTGCAAGTGAAACCCAGAAATCTTGAGACTGCGAGGAACGATGAAAGCATCTCTGCCCGCCCAAAACTGTTGGTTTCTCACCGGAGCGACGGCCGTTGGCAAGTCGCAAGTCGGCTTGGTGCTGGCTCGGAAGCTGGGGGCGGAAATCATTTCGCTCGATTCGATGGCCATCTATCGCGGGATGGACATCGGCACGGCCAAACCGACCGCCGAGCAGCAGGCCCAGGTGCCGCACCATCTGATTGATGTCGCCGACCCGCAGGAAGACTACAGCATCGATCGCTATCTCGAAGCGGCCCATGCCAAAATTGCCGAGATCGGCGACCGCGGACGCCAAGTGCTGTTCGTGGGGGGGACGCCGCTCTATTTGAAGGCCCTGCTACGTGGCCTCTCTTCCGGCCCGCCGGCCAATTGGGAGTTGCGAGCAGAAATCGAAGCCGAGGTGGCCGAGGTCGGCAATCAGGGTTTGTACCAGCGGTTGGAACTGCTCGACCCGGTCGCGGCATCGCAAATCCATCCGCACGACACGCGTCGTCTCATCCGAGCGGTGGAAGTCTTTCGCGCAACGGGCGAACCGATTAGCCATCACCAATTGCAGTTCGAGGAAGGACAGGTTGCCGAGGACTGCCGAGTGTTTGTGTTGCGGCGTCCTCGCGAGGAGCAACACGAGCGGATCAATCTACGCGTCGATTCCATGATCGAGCGCGGACTGATCGAAGAGGTGCGGCAACTTACGTCGGACGGAAAAAAACTCGGGCGCACCGCAAGCCAAGCGGTCGGCTATCGTGAGGTGATCAGCTATCTTTCCGACGGAGATCGCGAAACGATGCTCGCCAACATGAAAACGCGCACGCGCCGTTTCGCCAAGCGGCAGGGCACCTGGTTTCGCAGCCTCAGCGAATGCCGATTCGTGGACCTCGAAGGCGAAACTGCCCCCGAGGCGATTGCCGACCAGATTATTGCCCTGCCTACGGACTAACTTTTCCAGCCTTCGACCGAAGGCCTTCCGTCTCCAGCCTTCCTTTCAACTGCCTAGCAACTTCTTGGGTAATGTCGGCCCCCGGAGTGTAGGTAAGCACGACCGAGTCGTTTCTGGTGAGCACAACATCAAAACCTTTTCGCTGAGCAACTTCGGCGCTGATTTGCTTGGCCTGCTGACGGTAGTTTTGGAT
>JAADIN010000114.1 GCA_013151315.1 Planctomycetota bacterium
ACCTGATCGGTTGGCCAGCGGAAACGCTCGTGCAATTGGACCATCGTCATCTGCGGCACTTGGCACTCGGCTCGCTGGTTGGGAGCGATCGACGAAGGGACTTCTAATTTGACCGAGAGCATTTTTTCTACTTGAGCCAATCGGACTTTCACGACCGCATCGACGGTGCGCGTATCCAGAGCCAGCAGGGGGCTGAACTCGAGCGAAAAACCCTCGTCCAGTTGCCCCAGTTCGGGCTGGTAGCCGGGCCAAGTCTGATCGGTGCGAATGATCCCTTTGGTATACGAGCGGCTTTTCATGGAAGAGATGACCAGCGATTGGCCGTTGCGGGCCATCTGGTGAGGCGGGTTGTGCTCTCGATAGTCGGTCCGTCGGCGCAACTCGGACATCAACAGGGCGGCGTCTTCCTTGGCCAACAGCCAGCCTTGGACGCCGGGCGACTGCGTGGAAATTGGGGTCATCAACGGCAGCGCGCGGGCTCGCCAGTTCGGGTTTTGAATCGTGACGATCCGCACGCCAAAACCATGATTCTCGGCTTGGCTGTTGACGAAGCGGTCGACGATGTCGGCCACGACGGACTGCATTTGGGGTGTGTGATAGACCCGCAAGACCCGCTGGTCTGCGCTCAGCAAACCGACGGGCGTGGAGTGCCAAGCTTCGTAGCCCGTTTCGCGGAGAATCCAGTCGACGACAACTTGTTCAGGATGATTGGAGCCCTGGATGCGAAGCGTGTAGGGGCTAATATCGTACTCGCGCCAAACTTGGCCATGATCGTTCGGGAGCGTGCCGCTGCCTTTGGTGACTTGAGCGCGGGTCGCCTGATTGCCTGAAGCGGGTGCAGCCGGGCCGGTCGGCGTGACCGGGCTGCGGGCATCGGCGGTTTGCGCATATCGGGGTCGAGCGCCAGTCGCGTTGCCCTGGGGTGCGCGCCAGCCGGCCGCCCCAGGTTTTGATGGCGTACCGCCCTGCGCGTGGGCGGGCGTTGAGAGTAGATAACTGAAGCAGACGAGTGCTGCGATGCGTAGGAGCATCGGATTTCTCCTATGAGAGAAGCGTGATTTTATTTTGGGGCGGGAAGTATAGAAGGGGTCCCGAGGGACCACAAGGCCGAGCAGCGAGAAGTGCTAGCAGGCGAGCGACCGTTCGCTATTGCAACTGTCCGGCGATGATCGAGGCGTTGTGCCCCCCAAAACCGAAACTGTTGCTCATGATGCGACGCACACTCCGCTCGTGGGGGGTGTTGGGCGTGTAGTTGAGATCGCAATCGGGGTCGGGCGTTTCGTAGTTGATCGTCGGCGGAATGATTTGGTCGCGGATCGCAAGCAGGCTGAGGATCATCTCCACGCCGCCGCTAGCACCGAGCAGATGGCCCAGTTGGCTCTTGGTGCTAGAAATGTTCAGCTTGTAGGCATAGTCCTTGAACACGCGTTTCATGGCGATTGTTTCGGCCTTGTCGCCTAGCGGGGTACTCGTGCCGTGGGCATTGATGTAGTCGACGTCCTCGGGATTCAGGCCCGCATTGCGTACCGCCTGGCTCATTGCCCGGGCTGCTCCGCTGCCCTCGGGATCGGGTTTCGTGATATGGCTCGCATCGGCACTCACGCCATAGCCGAGTACTTCGCCGTAGATGTTCGCTCCGCGAGCTTTGGCGTGTTCGAGCTCTTCGAAAACCAAGATGCCAGCCCCTTCGGAGAGGACGAATCCATCGCGGTCGGCGTCGAAAGGACGGCTTGCCGCGGTCGGGTTGTCGTGGCGCATCGACAAGGCTTTCATGTTGGCAAAGCCGCTCAGGCCGATCGGAGTGACTGCCGCTTCGGTGCCGCCGGTGATCATCACGTCGGCTTCGTCGTATTGAATCGCCTTGAATGCGTCGCCCATGGCATTGGTGGCACTGGCGCAAGCCGTGACGACGGCGAAGTTGGGTCCTCGCAGGCCGAAGCGAATCGAGAGATGCCCGCTCGCCGCGTTGAGCATCAGCTTGGGGATCGTGAAAGCAGAGACCTTGTCGGGCCCTTTGGCAAGGAGCCGCTTCTCTTGAGCTTCTACTTCGTTAAGCCCGCCGATGCCCGAGCCCAGGATGACGCCTGAGCGGAAGGGGTCGCACTTCGTAAAGTCGATTCCCGAGTCGTTGACTGCGTCGATCCCAGCGACGAGGGCAAACTGCGAGAATAGATCAATCCGTTTCGTTTCGCGCCGGGGGATATAGCCCTCGGTCGAGAAATCGTGGACATCGCCAGCGAATTTCACCTTGAATCCGGTGGTGTCGAATGCGCGCAGCTGATGAATGCCGCTTTCGCCAGCGAGGATCTTTTTCCAGAGATCCTCAATCTGACTGCTAAGCGACGTAACGACTCCCAGTCCAGTTACGACAACGCGCCGTTTCATGACCTACCAATTAGCCTTTGCTAGCGTTTTGGTCAATGAAATCGACAGCCTGTCCGACGGTCTGAATTTTCTCAGCCGCGTCGTCGGGGATGTTGATGTCGAACTCTTCTTCGAGCTCCATCACGAGCTCGACCGTGTCGAGAGAGTCCGCACCCAAGTCGTTAACAAACGACGTCTCTTTGGTGAGTTCGTCTTTGTCGACGCCCAGTTGTTCGGAAACGATGTCCGTTACACGTTCTAATACCGAGGCCATGTCGATGGTCCTCCTTGCAAACTCAGAGTATGGTTAACGCTGCTCGCAGGACGGGCAGCAACTGTAAATAAACATCTTTCCTGTCGCCCCCAGATCGGCAAAAACTGCTGGGGCCCGAACTGCCGGAAACGTACCCTTCACCACGACCTCCAGAGACGTGGCAGGCAATAACCAGATCGTTCGAGCTAGAGCAATCCTGCGCCAAAGGCCGGAATATAGCTTTCCTCAGGTGGGTTGTCTAGGTCGGACGGGCAGGGAAGCACGATCTCTAGCTTCTGGCCTCCTTTCCTTTCTTAAGCCGTGAGGCCGCCATCAAGCGTCAAAACTTGCCCGGTAATGTAGGCTCCCGATTCGCTGGCCAGATAGAGGACCGCATCGGCGATTTCCTCGGCCTGGCCAAGCCGTTTCAAGGGGACTCGTTTCTTGACCTCGTCTTGGACCACGGGGCCCAGGGCGTCGGTCATTTCTGTGGCAATGAAACCGGGGCAAATCGCGTTGACGGTCACTTTTCGGCCGGCAATCTCGCGGGCAACGGTCTGGGTCAGGCCGATGATTCCCGCCTTCGAGGCCGAGTAGTTTGCTTGCCCCGGGTTGCCCATCAGGCCTGAGACGCTCGAGATGTTGATGATTCGGCCATATCGCTTCCGCATCATGGCGAGGATGCCAGCCCGAGTGAACAAAAACACCGAGCGGAGATTGGTCGTGATCACCTCGTCCCAGTCCTCGTCGGTCATGCGTGGAATCAGCGTGTCGCGCGTGATGCCTGCATTGTTGACCAGGATGTCGATTTGCTCCCAATCTTCGAGCAGCTTCTCGAAGAGCTTTTCTACGGCAGCCGAGTCGGTGACGTCGCACGGATGGATCGATGCCTCGCCACCGGCGGCAGCAATTTCGTTGGCCGTCTCTTTGAGTTTTTCTTCATTGCGCGCGATGCAGGCAACCTTGGCACCCGCTTGGCCCAAGGCGAGGGCGATCGCTTTGCCGATGCCGCGCGACGCGCCGGTGACCAAGGCGGTTTGGCCAGAAAGATCGACTTGAATGCGGCGGTTAGTGGTTTCTGACATGCTTTTTCTCCAGGAAGGCTGCAAGTTGGCGGCGTTTTTTCGAGGTGTTATCGACTCGGAGAGTCGGCGCTAACACTTCGTGAAATAAGGGTTTGAATTAAGCTTCGATGTTTTCGCACGGGAATTTGCGGGCGATCCGCTTCAGTAGCCCCCGCAATACGCGGCCTGGGCCAAGTTCGTAAGCGTGAGTGATCTCGAATTCGTCGATCAGCCAGCGCATCGAGTCTTCCCACCGAACGGGGCTGACGACTTGGCGTTCGAGCAACGCGCGGATTTCTTCGGGTGCGTCGTGGGGGCGGGCGTCGACGTTCGAGACGACGGGGATTCGTGGCGGTCGAATCTCGACCTCGGCTAGTGCTGCCGTCAGGCGACCGACCGCAGGCTGCATAATAGGCGTGTGGAACGCTCCGGCAACGGTCAGGGGGAT
>JAADIN010000216.1 GCA_013151315.1 Planctomycetota bacterium
GATGTTGGAGATAGTCGCCTAAGGCCGCAGCACTTGTGCAGGCGACCCGTGCAACTTCTAAGTCAGGCTTTCCTGTGCCGGCATACGCGGTCAGATCGTCCGACCAGCTCATGAATCGCTCGCGATCGGCTCGTGGCACGCCTAGCATTTGCGAAATCACAATGGCTGGCAGTGGGTAAGCGAAATCTTGAACAAAATCAAATGAACTGCGATCCATTAGTTCGTCGAGCAGTTCGGTGATTGTCTGTTCGATATCTGGTCGCAGGCCTTCGACCATCCGCGGCGTGAAGACGACATTCACCAGACGGCGCAGACGGGTGTGGTCGGGCGGATCGAGGTTACCGATCCAGAGCCCGACGTGGTCGAACAACGGCCGCATTTCATTGCGTGTGGCGGGCGGCAGCATGTCGGCATACGCTTTGACTCGCTGGCCCGAGATGAGCTTCTGATGGCGCAGCGCGTCGAGCACATCGGCATAGCGGGTCAAAACCCAAGCATTGAGCCGTTCGGACCAAGCGACCGGCTCGCTTTCGCGGAGCGCATGGTAGTAAGGATACGGGTCGGCAAGATACTCTGGACTGAGAAGGTGAAGGTCGAAGTCAATAGTCGATTGCACGGTTAATTATCTTCCTTCTTACGTGGAGACTCGGTTTTCATTGAAGCTCGACCGGGGAACGTTCTTCAGCGCTGTGTCCGCTTTTTCCTTCATTGCCACAAAACAATCGCACAGAACCTCAACGGCTTCCAATGCCGCTTCGGGGTCAATGCACAGCGGCGGGGCAATTTTGAGGAACCCGCGTGCGGTCGGAAACATCATCACGCCGCGGCAGATTGCTTCGGCAACAATGGCGTCGGCCAGCTCGACATGCGGCTCGCCCGTGTCGGGTTGTTTCAAATGCATGGAGATAAACAATCCGGGGCCATGAACCGAGCGGACCAGTTCGGGGTTTTCCCGTGCAAGGCGTTTGAGGCGATTGAGTACCACTTCGCCTGTTTTTGCCGAGGCGGCGACCAACTGCTCTTCTTCGAGGACTTGCAGATTCGCCAAAGCTGCCGCAGCACAAACGGGGCTGCCACCATGGGTGCTCGACATCTCGCCTGGGTTGGGTTGATCGAGAATCTCGCGTCGGCCAATCACTGCGGATGCCGGTAGGCTCGACGTAAGCCCCTTACCCAAGGTAATGAGATCAGGCACGACGCCGCAATGCTCGAATCCAAAGAACTTGCCGGTTCGCCCGCAACCGGCTTGGATTTCGTCAAAGGTTAGTAGGATATCGTGCTCGCGCGCCCAGGCGGCCATCGCCTGTGCAAAATCGGTGGGCAACGGCCAAGTGGCCCAACCGGCTACCGATTCGGTCAGAATGCCGGCGATCTTCTCCGGACCAATGCCCCGTTCGGCAAGTGAGGCAAGGCATTTGCGAAAACATTCAGCGCCACATTGATGATCGGCATCGCGATCCCATGGACAGTGTATGTCGAAGGGATACGGCATTTGGTAGTGGCTAACTTTTTCTCGGGTGATCCAGTCGTTCGGCCCGGGGCTTCCTGCAGCCATGCTCGCAGAAAATGTCCGACCGTGAAAACTATCCTGGAAGCTGAGAATGCCCACTTTTTCCGGCGATATCTTTTGGCCGTGCCGGCGCATCAAGGCCATGGCACATTCGGTGGCCTCGGTTCCAGCGCTGAAGAGAATGGCTTTGGCATTTTCGATGGGCGAAAGCTGGACTAGCTTTTCGAGAAGCCGTTTTCGTATTTTTGTAGGGAATGCGTAGCTGAACAGCAATTTCTTGCCAGCCGCTTGCTGAATCGCCTCGACGATTCGCGGGTGGGAGTGCCCCGCGTTGGCGGCCACGATGCCGCTGGTCAGATCGATCCACTGATTGCCATACGGGTCTCGAACTAAAAAACCTTCGGCCTCTTGCCAGAGAATCGGCGGGACTCCCGACATGGATCGCGCTTCGACTGCGCGCAGCTCTTCGATGATCGATAGCGACTCGGGGGCCGGGATCGGCGTAACGATCCGTCGCCACTTCGAATGGATCGCGCGCCCATTCGCGGATCGACCATTCTCAGATCGACCGTGCATCGAAGGGGGATCAATTCGAATTTTTTCGGCATTCGCCACGCTGCTGTCTCCCTCTAAATATTGCTAGCGCCGAATGGGGCCGACTTCTCCGAGGCGATACCTCGGGGCCGGGCGATGGACAACAAGATACTCGCTTCGTAGCTTCGCCGGCAATGCTTGCCGATTGACATGCCAGCCAGACGCTCGCTAATAGGTATTATCAATTGGTATTTTTACACATCCTTCATTGTACTTGGTGTCACGAGACTCCAGCAGGTACTAATCCTAAAAAAGAAGGAGAATGCATAGATTTCCAAAAAAAACTGACTTTCTTGGAAATTCCAGGTCAAAATTGTTGCATCGAATCGATTTTATCGGTATTATCTATTGGTATTGCTGATTGACTACAGCGACTAGAACTACAGCGACTAGATAGCCCCGCTAACTTCATCAAAGGAAGATGCGCTAGCTAATGATGACTCGCCTAGACACTCCTGAAACGATTCGAGCCAATAAGCCCGAATTAAAATCCACCCGGCTAAAAAAACGTCTGCTCGCCGAGATGGTCGCGGGTCGCTTGAAGCCCGGCTTGCCTTTGCCATCAGAACTTCGCTTGGCGGACAAGTTCAATGTCTCGCGGGTGACCGTGCGGCGAGCTCTCTCGGAAATGGAGAACGAAGGACTGGTCCGCCGAGAGCAGGGCCGAGGGACTTTTGTTAGCGACGACGCCCAGCAGCGGCTCCGGAAGTCGACCGGAACCTTCGTCCTCTTGATTTCTGGCGCCCACGACGTGACCGCGCATCCTCTGCTTCGGGGTTTCGAGCGGACATGCAGATCGGTACGCCACAACATGCACTTATGCGATAGCGATAATAATATCCACCAGCAAGGCGATTTGATTCTCGGTCTCCTCCAAAGCGACGTGGCTGGCGTCGCCATCTTGCCTGTCAGCTCCCCCTTCACCCCTCCGCACCACATTACGACGCTTCAAGACCGAGGCATTCCTGTGATCTGTTGCCACCGGGGGGTGGACGGAGCCGAAACGCCGTTGCTCTCGGTTGCCCATGAAGAAGAGGGGCGTCTGGTCGGTCAGGCATTTGCGGGACAGGGACATCGTCGCGTGGCGTTGGTGATTGGCTATCAGGTCGACGAGCTTCGAAACAAATGGGTGCGCGGCATCCGCAAATCGCTCCAAGCGGTCGACGGCGAGTTGCCCGAAGAGTTCGTTTACGCGCCGGAAACAACGACACTCGACTGTAAAAAACACGAAGTTGAGTTGTCCAAGGCATTGGAGAAGATGTTCGCCTCGGAAAACCCGCCGACAGCCATCTTTGCGATAACCGACGACTTTGCACAGTCTGTCTACTTCCTGCTCCAGCGCATGGGCTTGCGGGTGCCGGAGGATGTTTCCCTCGTCGGGCTAGGCGATATCGATCGTAAGGGGGCCTTTGTCTCGCGGCTGACCTCGGTGGTCATCGATGGAGCGGAGATGGGCCGGCAAGCAGTCGAGCTACTCGGCCAAATGCAAAACGGTCAACGTGAGATCAATAACAGTGAAAACATTCCGATTCCCGTGTCGCTAAGCGACGGCCAGACCTTGGGGCCGGCGCCCAAGTCGGCTGCTCGATATTCGTGCCAAAACGAAACCCGGGAGGACACATAATCAGCGATCAAATATTCTGAGCATCCATGGGTGTTCTACTAGGCCGTTATTCATCAGGGGGGGGGATTTGCTTCATAGAAGAAATCGTGGGGAACAGTTGAGGTAGTTTTGTTTTTTACCGAAGCCGATTATTGCGAGAATGCTTGTCTCGGATCGGTCTTCTATTCCTTTGTTTTTGGCCCAAGGGCCGAGGGAGATAATGACTAATGTATTGCAACAGAAGTAAATTGAGCTTGGCTCTTGCCATTTTGGTCGCGTTTGCCATGTCGGTAACCACGGCCCAGGCAACGGTCCTCTACTCTGAGGATTTCGAAGGTTTTTCCGATGGAGATATCGTTGGCACGGACGGTTGGTTCACGGCCGGTACTAACGCACTCAATCTCGGCACGGCGCAGGA
>JAADIN010000058.1 GCA_013151315.1 Planctomycetota bacterium
AAACCCTACAACTTTACCTGCTGCAAGCCGATATTACCCACGGGACCGTTGTAATCGTTACAGCCTGCAAACCGCAGACTGCTAGCACTTTTTCTGTAGGGGCCTATTTCGGTGATGCAACAGGCTGTCAAATCACGAGCTTTTGCTTGGCTAGGCTTGGTCTGCGCTGTCCTCTTGGCAAGCACGGCCTTCTCGAGCAGCAACGCTGCTGCCGGGGATACTGCACTCGTGCCGCTACCTCCCGTCGCCCCAACCCCTCCGCTGCAACAGGTCGCCTTTTACAACACCTTTCTGGAAGAAGACGCCTCCAAAGACGACAGCAAAAACACGGTCAACGACCGGCTCGAAATACTCGAGCAGCAGTACACCGACTTGTCGGAAAACTATGAAGAACTCGACGACGATTATTCGGCCCTAAAGAAAAAATTCAAAAACATGGTCGCGCCGGGCACCGACGCAGCGACCATGAAAGTCGTCGGGCGTATTCACATCGATCATTGGGCCTTCCCCGATACTTCACCCGGTATCAATGTCTTTGAAAACAACGACCCGGCCATCACCCCACAAGACCGCCTCGGCTTCCGTCGAGTCCGTTTTGGCGTCCGAGGCGACCTTTGGGAGAACATGCTTTATCGGATCGAGATGGAATTTGCCGGCGGCAACAACGTCGAATTCCGCGATGCATTTATTGGCATGAAGGACTTGCCGATTCTGCAAACCCTGCTGATCGGGAACCAAAAGCGACCCTACGGCTTAGACCACCTCAACAGCAGTCGCTACAACGTCTTCATCGAACGGCCCTTTATCATCGAAGCTCTCAATCAGGATGCTCGCCGCCTTGGCATCCAGTCATGGGGCGTCTCGGAAGATGAGGCGTGGAACTGGCGCTATGGCGTGTTTAACCAACGGCTCATCCAGGACGAAGGCCAATACATCAGCGATCACTACCAGTTGGAAATCGCCGGGCGGCTAGCGAATACTTTTTGGTACGACGAAGCTTCCGATGGCCGCGACTACGGACATTGGGCCATCTCGGGCACCGCCGCGAATCCCGATGGCAGTGGCATCGACGGACGCGCCTCGAACGAAGCACGCTTCCGCCATCGACCCGAGGCTCGCACCGTCAACCGGTGGCTCGACACGGGTCGCATCGCCGGCGCAGACAACTACGGCATCCTAGGCGTAGAAAACGTCTGGAATTTCGGCCCACTCCAACTGGTCGCCGAATACCAAAATCTCTGGCTCGACCGCAACGGCGGCTCCGACCTGCATTTCGACGGCGGATACTTTTACGCTTCGTACTTCCTCACTGGCGAACATATCCCTTGGAAACGCTCACGGGGCATTTTAGATCGTGTCAAACCGAACGAAAATTTCTTTCTTGTCGACACCTGCGGCGATGGAATTCGTAGCGGCTGGGGAGCTTGGCAAGTTGCCTATCGGCTCTCCTACGCCAACTTCACCGACGACGACATCCTCGGCGGCCGCGGCGTAAGCCATACCCTCGGACTCAATTGGCATTGGAATCCTTTCGCTCGAGTGCAGTTCAACGCAATCTACGGCGAAATTGACGACCGCGAAGGGTTCGACAACGCCGACCCAGCAAACTCCCTCGGCCCCCTCTCCGGAAATTACACCATTCTCGGAACACGTCTGATGGTTGACTTTTGAATCTAACCGTTGGTGCGAATCTCCACACCACCTCAATTCACTTTTTCACAATGCAAAGCATAGTGTTGCTAGTTCCTTGCCCAAAGTGAATAAACAAATCACTCAGGAGCAGGCACCCGCATGGGTTGGGAACCTGCGAAAAAACGTCAGCAGGCTCCCTACGGGAGCCGGTTTCAAGACGAGTGCCGTTTTATTGGCTCTGGGCTTCTTGACTCTTGCGGAGGATTGTGAAAAAATTCACAATCCTGGGACCCACCACTTCTGCAACTCAAGCCTACGGCCATCATGACGAGTTTTCACCGTATTACCGAGGGATTGGATCTTCCCATCCAGGGCGAGCCTGAGCAGGCGATCTCGGAGAGCCCGCAGGTGAGGCGTGTCGCGCTGGTGGGCGACGACTATGTCGGGATGAAGCCGACGATGGTAGTGGCCGTCGGCGATCAGGTCCGACTGGGGCAAGTCGTCTTTACTGATAAGAAGACGCCAGGGGTGCAGTTTACGGCTCCGGCTTCGGGGACGGTGAGCGCGATCAATCGCGGCGCGAAGCGTAAGTTTGAATCGTTGGTAATCGAGATCGAGGGCGAGGATTCGGAGACAGGGCAAGAGACATTCAACGCGCACCCTGACGACAATCTTACTCAGCTCGATCGTCGAGCCGTCTGCGAACAGTTGGTTGCGTCGGGGTTGTGGACCGCCCTACGAACTCGGCCCTATAGTCAGGTGCCGACGCTCGAGAGTGTGCCGGATGCGATTTTTGTGACCGCGATCGACACGAACCCTCTGGCTGCTGATCCGGCTACAGTGCTTGCCGACCGTCCGGCAGATTTTGTTGCAGGGCTGGATGTGATGCGAACGCTGACGGAAGGCGACGTCCACGTTTGCAGAAAAGCGGGCTCCGAGATTCCTGGGGAAGACAAAACGACCGTAAAATTCCAAGTTTTCGATGGTCCGCATCCGGCCGGTTTGGTGGGCACGCATATTCATTTATTGGAGCCGGTGAGTTCCGCGAAGACGGTTTGGACGGTAGGTTACCAAGATGTCGTGGCGATCGGCCATCTGTTTCTCACCGGGCGGCTGCTTGTGGACCGAATTGTTTCGCTTGCCGGTCCGCTAGTTTCTCGACCGCGATTGATTCGCACTCGACTGGGTGCGTCGCTAGCGGAGATGACCGAAGGGCAATTTAGCGCGGGGCCCGATCGAACTGCGAGAGTCATCTCGGGGTCGGTTCTGTCGGGACGGCACAGTGCCGAGCCGGTAGACTACTTAGGGCGATTCCACGATCAGATTTCAGTGATTGCCGAAGGGGGAGACCGCGAGCTTTTAGGCTGGATGACGGCCGGTCAGGAAAAATTTTCGATAAGACGAATCTTTGCTTCGGCTTGGCAAGGAGAAGCCGGGGCACGCAAACGGTTTGCCTTCAATACAAGCACGGAAGGCAGCCGCCGGGCGATGATTCCGATCGGCATGTACGAGCAAGTAATGCCGCTCGACCTGGTTGCGACGCCCCTGCTGAAGTCGCTGATTACCGAGGATACCGAGTATGCCCAGCAACTGGGCGTGCTGGAACTCGACGAGGAAGATTTGGCCCTGTGTACGTTTGTTTGCCCAGGGAAATATGAGTATGGCCCGATGTTGCGAAAGAGCCTGACGACGATTGAACGAGAAGGTTAGTTTTTGAAACGCGGAGAGCGCGGAGGGAGATTTAGCCACGGATTGAACACAGATTGAACACGGATCAATAAAAAGTAGAGTCACCCGATTTTTTTTCATCTGTGTTTCATCCGTGTTCAATCCGTGGCTAAATCCTTTGTTTTTACGTCTCAGCGATCTTAGCGTTGAATAGAATATAGGTTGCACGTGTTACGGAAAATTTTAGATCGATTGCATCCACTCTTCGGCAAGGGGGGAAGTCTCGAAAGACTTTACCCGTTGTACGAAGCGGCGGATACGTTTTTGTACACGCCGGCCGACGTGACTCGCTGTGCTTCGCATGTGCGCGACGGGATGGACCTGAAGCGGATGATGTCGCTGGTCGTGCTGGCGCTGGGGCCGTGCATTTTTATGGCGATGCACAACACGGGCTATCAGGCCAATCTGGCGATTGCCGGTGAGCAGGCAACGGTACTTGAAACTTGGCGAGAGCCGGTGCTCGAATCGCTGGGACGCGGGCACGACCCGGAGAATTTTTTCGACAACTTCCTTCTGGGCTCGCTCTACTTTCTCCCGATTTATCTGGTGACCATAGCCGCCGGCGGATTGTGGGAAGCGATTTTCGCCCTGGTACGCAAGCACGAAATCAACGAAGGGTTTTTGGTGACCAGCGTGCTGTTTCCGCTGACGCTGCCGCCCACGATTCCGCTTTGGCAGGTCGCGGTCGGCATTTCGTTTGGCGTAGTGATTGGCAAAGAAATTTTTGGCGGGACTGGCAAAAATTTTCTCAACCCGGCGCTCACCGCCCGCGCGTTTCTCTATTTTGCTTACCCCGGTTTTATTACCGGAACGACTCGCGTTGCGGGCGACAGTAGCGTCGGTATTTGGAGAGCCGTCGATGGCTTTACCGGGGCGACGCCCTTGGGCGCATTGGCCGATGCGAAACCGGGCGAGACGATCCCAATGCTCACCGAGATCAGTTGGTGGGATAGTTTTTTTGGTTACGTCCAAGGCTCGATGGGCGAGACCTCGACGCTTGCTTGCCTCATGGGTGCGGCGATTCTGATTGCCGCCGGCGTTGGCTCTTGGCGAATCATGGCCGGCGTCGTACTGGGGGCGACGGCGATGTCGCTGGCGCTTTGGGCAGGTGGCAGCACGGCCCTGATGACGCTGCCGCCCTGGTGGCATATGGTGATCGGCGGATTTGCTTTTGGAACGGTGTTTATGGCGACCGACCCGGTGTCGGCTGCGATGACCGAGACGGGCCGCTGGTGGTACGGCGGACTCATTGGCGTGATGACGGTGCTCATCCGCGTAATCAACCCGGCATTTCCCGAGGGCATCATGCTGGCGATCCTGTTTGGCAACACGATGGCCCCGCTGATCGATTATTTTGTGATCCAGGCGAACATCAAACGAAGGACGGCCCGCTATGACGCAAAATAACATGTCGCAAAATAAGAAGTCTCGCGATACGATCGCCCAGACGCTTTTGGTGGCGACGGTTTTGTGTGTCGTTTGCTCCGTGCTGGTCGCCAGCGCGGCAGTTGGGCTCCGCGGCAGACAAGAAGCCAACAAACGGCTCGACAAAAAGAAAAACGTCCTGATCGCAGCCGAATTGTTCAACAAAAAAGAACAGGCGGATTCCGAGATTGATGGGATATTTGAAACGTCGATCGAGCGAGTCCTTATTGACCTCGAGACGGGCGAGATCGCAGATCCGTCGGTTGTTGATCCCGAGACCTACGACCCCCGCGCGGCGTCGCGAAATTCAGAGTTGAGCTTGCCGATCGAGCCCGCCTCAAAACTAGGCGGCATCAAACGACGCGAAAAATATGCGTTTGTTTATCGCGTGAAGGGCCCTTCGGGAGAGACTGCGGAGCAGATCACGAAAGTCGTGCTGCCCATTTATGGCAAAGGCCTCTGGTCGACTCTCTATGGGTTCATCGCGATCAGCGTCGACGGGACGACCATCGAAGGCATCACTTTCTATCAACATGGCGAAACGCCCGGCCTGGGGGCAGAGATAGAGAACCCCAATTGGCAAGGTTTGTGGAAAGGCAAGCAATTGCTTGATAAGGACAAAGAGATCGCGATTACCGTGATCAAGGGGGCCGTGAACGCAAACAGTGCGGCGGCCGCACATCAGGTCGACGGGCTGTCGGGCGCGACGATTACCTGTAGCGGCGTAACGCAGTTGGTTCGCTATTGGATGGGCCCCGAGGGTTTTGGCCCCTACCTAGAAAAATTGCGACAGACGGGAGGTTCCGATGGCTGAACCGAAACCAAGAGAAGTACTGCTAGGACCGATTTTTGACGACAATCAGATGATTGGCCGCGTGGTGCTGGGCGTTTGTTCGGCGCTGGCCGTGACAAGCAAGATGGATACCGCCTTTACGATGGCGATTTCGGTGACGGCCGTCTTAGGCTGCTCGAATGCGGCCATCAGTTTGATTCGCAACTACATTCCGTCGAGCATACGGATCATTGTGCAGATGACGATCATTTCGACCTTGGTGATCTTGGTCGATCAAATACTCAAGGCGTTTGCTTTTGACGTAAGCAAACAGATGTCGGTCTTTGTCGGGCTGATTATCACGAATTGCATTGTGATGGGCCGAGCCGAGGCGTTTGCGATGTCGCATCGCCCAGGAATCAGTGCCCTCGATGGCATCGGCTGTGCGCTAGGCTACAGTCTCATTTTGATGATCGTCGCTTTCTTTCGCGAACTGTTTGGCTCGGGCACGGTGTGGGGTTTTGAGGTATTTTCTTTGGTAAAGAATGGCGGATGGTATGTTCCCAACGGTCTGCTCCTTCTGCCGCCGAGTGCGTTTTTTCTCATTGGCTTTTTGATTTGGGCCCTTCGTACCTGGAAGCCTGAACAAGTGGAACACGAGGGCTAACGCCATGGAAGAATATCTGAGCATCTTTCTGAAGTCGATTTTCGTCGAGAACATGGCGTTGGCCTTTTTCCTCGGCATGTGTACGTTTTTGGCCGTCTCGAAGACCGTGAAAACGGCGCTCGGCTTGGGCATCGCAGTGATCGTGATTCAAACCATCACGATCCCCGTGAACAATCTCCTGTATCAATATCTGCTCAAAAAAGGGGCTCTTGTTTGGCTCAATCCTTCCTGGGGAGAGGTCGATCTTGAGTTCCTGACACTGATTACGTTTATTGGCACGATAGCCGCGATGGTGCAAATACTGGAAATGACCCTCGATCGTTTTTTCCCCCCACTTTACAACGCACTGGGGATTTTCTTGCCGCTGATTACGGTCAACTGCGCAATCCTGGGCGGTTCGCTTTTTATGCAAGAGCGTGACTACGATTTTGCCCAAAGCTGCGTCTTCGGATTGGGCTCGGGGTTTGGCTGGGCACTTGCCGTTGCGGCGTTGGCAGGGATACGCGAGAAAATGAAATACAGCGACGTGCCTGATGGGCTCAAAGGCCTCGGGATTACGTTCATGACCGCCGGTTTGATGGCGTTAGCGTTCATGGCGTTCGGAGGAATGTAATGGATTGCGGAATTACTAATGACTCAAACTGAAAAGAAGAAATAGGAGATTCACCACAGAGACACGGAGAACACCGAGACAAAAATTACTTCTCAAACATTTCTCCGCGTCCTCCGTGTCTCTGTGGTTCTGTTTTTTCACTTTGAATAACGACTAATTACCAACGACGAACAACTCTCATGCTTGAAATTTTTCTTGGCGTCGCGATGTTCACCGCGATCGTGCTTGCGCTGGTCGTCTTGATCTTAGCGGCAAAGGCCCGGCTCGTGGCGAGCGGCGAGGTCTCGATCTTGGTCAACGAACAAAAGACCCTCGCCGTGCCGGCCGGCGGCAAGCTGCTGGGTGCGCTCTCCGACGCAGGCATCTTGGTCTCCTCGGCCTGCGGCGGCGGAGGAACGTGCGCCCAATGCGAAGTCAAAGTATTTTCCGGAGGCGGCGATATTTTGCCTACCGAGCGCGCGCATATCAATCGTCGCGAAGCGAAGGAGGGCGTCCGGCTTTCCTGCCAGGTGGCTGTCAAGCAAGACATGCGAGTCGAAGTGCCGCCCGAAGCGTTCGAGACGAAGAAATGGGTTTGCAAGGTCCGCTCGAATCACAATGTCGCGACGTTCATCAAAGAGTTTGTGATCGAATTGCCCGAGGGCGAAGAAGTCGGCTTCAAGGCAGGCGGCTATATCCAAATCGAATGTCCTGAGCACGAAGTCGCCTACAAAGATTTTGATATCGAAGAAGAATACCGAGCCGATTGGGACAAGTACGACGTTTGGCGTTATGTCTCGAAGGTCGAAGAGCCGGTCACGCGTGCCTATTCAATGGCGAACTACCCGGGCGAAAAAGGCATCATCATGCTGAACATTCGCGTCGCGAGTCCGCCACCGCGGGCACCCGACGGAACGCCTCCCGGAAAGATGTCGTCGTATATTTTCAGCCGCAAGCCGGGCGACGAAGTGACCATTTCGGGCCCCTACGGCGAGTTCTTTATCAAAGACTCCGATGCCGAGATGGTTTACATCGGCGGCGGTGCCGGAATGGCTCCGCTGCGAAGCCATATCTTTGAACTGTTTAGAAATCTGCACACCGGTCGAAAAGTTTCGTATTGGTACGGCGGGCGTAGTATGCGTGAGCTGTTTTATGTCGATCACTTTCGTGAAATCGAAAAGGAATTTCCAAATTTCAAATTTCACATTGCCCTTTCCGAGCCGCAGCCGGAGGACAATTGGGAAGGCTACACCGGTTTCATTCACCAGGTGTTGCACGACCACTATCTCAGCGATCACGCGGCTCCCGAGGATGTGGAGTATTACATTTGCGGCCCGCCGATGATGAACCAGGCCGTCTTCAAGATGCTCGACGATCTGGGCGTCGAGAAAGAAAACATTGCGTATGATGATTTTGGTTGATCGCAGCAAAAAATAAGGAATTAGCCACGGATTGAACACGGATGAAACACAGATTAGAAGAAAGAGTCTTGTGCCAGTCTTTTTATTCTAATCTGTGTTTAATCTGTGTTTCATCCGTGGCTACCGTATCTTCTTTGCGACTTCTTGTGTTTTTTGTGGCGATTCTTCCCGGGTGTTTTGGCGCGGAAGTTGGTTCTCGCAAGAAGCTGCATGACTTTTCTGGCGCGACGATGGGGACCCGCTATTCGGTTCGTGTGGTTGCCGATCGTGTTTCATTTGACCTTACAGCAGTCCAGAAAAAAGTGGGTCGACGACTCGGCGAAATCAATCGCCAGATGTCGACCTACGATGCCAAGTCGGAGCTTTCGCGTTTTAATCACTACGAAGGCAAAGATTGGTTTGCCGTCTCCGACGACACCGCCCGTGTTGTTGAATTTGCTTTGCAGGTAGCGGCTGATTCAGGAGGTGCTTTTGATCCTACGGTCGGCCCGGCAGTGAACCTGTGGGGGTTTGGGCCTGAAAAAGACCGAGAACTCCCGCCCGCTGAAGCGGAGCTCGCCGAAGCGCTTGCTCGAGTTGGCTACGCCAAGCTAATGGTCCGCCGTGATCCGCCGGCGCTGCGAAAGTCGCAACCCGATCTGGCTGTCGATCTCTCGGCCATTGCCAAAGGTTTTGCCGTGGATGAGATCTCTAAATTACTCGAAGAACTAGGATTTGCGAACTCGATGGTAGAAATCGGTGGCGAAGTGCGCACCCGGGGCAACAAAGCGGAGGGTTCTCCCTGGCGAATCGGTGTCGAAAAACCGGACTCGGGTGGCCGATCGCTTCAAAAAGTTTACCCGCTGAACGACAGAGCCCTGGCGACTTCAGGTGACTATCGAAACTTTTTCGAGCGAGACGGCGTCCGCTATTCGCATACGATCGATCCAGCGACGGCCCGTCCGGTGCAGCACAAACTGGCCACGGTCTCGGTGCTTGCCGACTCTTGCATGAAGGCCGACGCGCTGGCAACGGCCCTGTTGGTCATGGGCGACGCTGCAGGGTATGATTGGTGTGTGGAACACAAGGTGGCGGCCCTTTTTTTGATTCGTGAAGACGCAAGCATCGTGGAACGAACGACCCCGAGGTTTGAAGAGCTTACTGGAAAATAATAGATGATCTGGCAAACTATTTTCATTACTTTTTTCGCCTTTGCGTTGGCAATGACCGGCTTGGCGATTGGCGTGATCGTTAGCAACAAGCGTCTCAAAGGCTCGTGCGGTGGCTTGGGCAATTTGCGCGACGATCAGGGCAAGACCCTATGCGAAGGTTGCAGCACACCCTCGCCCGACTGCTTGGGCGAGCCGACCGATAGATGACTCTCGCATGGAGAAAGTGATGAGAAACTCCGGGAGCTGTCTTGTCGATCCAAAAACAGGGCGAGTCTCTTCGCTCGACTCTCGAATGGCCAAGTGGCTTGACTTGCAGGCTAAATATGACGGCACACTCTGCCTTGCCGAGCTTATGCCGGGCCTCGTCGGAGAACTTACGCAGAAAACGACGGTTGTCTGCAAATCGGGCGACGAGTTTCAAGCCGAAGTAAGTTTTTTGCCTCTAGCCGGCCCCAAGGAAAACCATATTTTAGTGACGATTCGGCCTCTCGAGGGACAACCGGCTCCCACGCTTTTCTGCGATGCGTTGACGGGGCTACCCGATCGTCGTGAATTGGCCAATCAACGAGCGCGTTGGCAAGAGCAAGTGCCGGGCCAACCAATTCCTCATGCAGCGTTGTTTCTCGACTTGGATGGATTCAAGCAGATTAACGATCGCCACGGCCATGCAGCGGGTGATCGAGTGCTAACGACCTTGGCGACGCGTTGGCAAAAATGCGTTCGCGAAAACGATTTGCTTGCCCGCTATGGCGGCGACGAATTCGTGGTGCTTCTGGCAGGCATTGGCCGCAAGCAGGAACTCGAGCCGATTATCGCCCGGCTCGTTGCCGCTACGGCCAAGCCTATCGAGGTCGAGCAGATCGAGCTGAACGTCACGGCAACGATCGGCGTTGCGCTAGCGGAAGACACGTCGGTTGATTTGGACCAACTGCTTGCCGAGGCAGATCGCGATATGTACGCAAGAAAAGAGAAGCCCTAGCCCAATTTGCCGCGTAAAAAAGTGCAAAAATTGGTATCCCTTGATAAATTTGTAAGACTTCAGCCAAGTAGAGTAAAAACAGCCACAAAAAACACAAAAAGGTTTCTTTAGCCACGGATGGACACCGATGAACACGGATTTTTTTGGAGAGATTTGAAGTTTCGTCAATTCCTGATTGTTGAGGAGCCACGGCAACCCTGGAATTCACTGAAAAAAAAACTTCTTTATCTGGGTTCATCCGTGTTCATCTGTGGCTAATTTACTGCTTTCGGCTGAAGTCTTACACAAATTTCTTCGTTATATCCCGCTCAGGCGTTTTCTGCTAATCCTTTTCCTCTACCCCGCTGCCACGGTAAATCCGCTGATGCAGCGCATTGCGGCTGCTCGTGAGCGGCCCATCGGTCGCATCGTCGGCCAGCGCAGCAACCATCATTTCTAGCTTGGCGTCGAGGTCGTCGGCGTAGTGAATGATCAGCGCCTCAGGAAACATAGGCGGCTTCGGCGAGCCCCATTCGGGCAACCGTTGGTGTGAAACGATAATGTGTTCGAGCCGCAGCAAAGTTTCTTCGTCCAGCGGATATTCGACCGCCAATTCACGGACCATGTCTCGACCTTGCAGGATATGGCCGATCAACGACCCAGCAGCGGTATACTCGGCGCCCGTGGGCGTGGTTTCAAGTTCGCGAATCTTGCCGATGTCGTGCAGCACCGCGCCGGCGACGATCAAACCCTTGTCGAGCGGCGGCTGCATGTCGGGGTAGAGTTCGGCATATTTTTCTGCCAAAAAAGCTGCCGTTCGCGACACACTCAGGACATGCTCCAAATAGCCACTCGCCCGGGCATGATGGTTGAACTTCGCCGCCGGCAACGTCAGCAAAATCTCATGGTGCTTCTCCAACATGGCAAGCGTAAAATCGGCCAACGGCTGATTCTCGACCGACTGCTTGACGAGATCGCACATCGCGTCGAACATTTCTTGCGGGTCGTACCGCGAAGCGGGCAAGCACATCGCCGGGTCGAATCCCTCGGCGACGTCTTCTTCGTTGACGGCGCGAATCTTTCGGATTTCGAGTTGCGGGCCGTAGTTCGTTTCGCGGTATTGAGCGCGAAGTTTGAAGAATTCGCCAACGGTCCACTTCTCGCGGCAGACGGTCGCCCAAGTCGTGTCGCCCCAGATCGGAAAGCTGACCTCGCGACCCGCATCCCGAAATGTGACCCGAAAATAGGGTTTCCCGTCCTTGGTCGAGAGCTCTTCCTTAGCCGAGAGCAGGGCAAAAAAATCGGCCTCTTGGCCGTGGATCAAGTCTGCCAAGAGGATAATTTCTGGAGCCATGGAATCACCCGTATCGAACAGAGAATTTTGGGAATCAGACATAGACTAGATTGTAACGAAGTGTAAAGGAGAGAATAGTCGCGATCCGACAGGAGAGTAGCCACAATCTGACAGGAAAATAGCCGCAATCTGACAGATCGCCGGAGTCACCTCAGAACGATTCCTTCCCAACATCGATCCGCGGCGACTCGGCCGACAACGCCGTCAGCATCGTGGTCAACTGCGTGCGAATACCGTCCATCACCGGGTCGGTCTTCGCGCTACGGTCCCGGCGCGAATCGACTTCGATCGCCTCGCCCACTTCAAGGACCACATGAAAAGGACCGTGCTGGCTTACGCGGTCAGTAAAATCTTCCTCAAACCGTTCGACCGTCTCGAGTAGGTGTTCGGGAATGTTCGGTTCGGTGGTCCGCACGTATTTTTGGGGATAGTGCGACATCTGTTGCACGTAGTAACAAGCCGTCAGTTGCTTCCAGCGCCGGTGACGCTCCTCGGGAGTGATATTGTTGTTGACCATGTCAGGCAAAATCGCGGTCCGCAAATTCTTCACCCGACCGACAACTCCTTCGCCCGAGTTCTTGATCTTCCACTCCTTTTCGAGCTTGGCCAATTCATCCTCGATCAGTTGGTCGACTCGCACGTAGAAGTCGCCCGTCCGTGCGGAGCCGAAATATTCGATCTCTTTCAGCGAGAGCAGGGCCTGGGCAATCTGCTGTAGCCGGGAAATCAACGGTTTGTCGCGTTGAGAATACCAAGAAAAATGCGATTCGATCTCTTCGAGTACCGGAGTGATCGTTGCCATCAAATCGCCGCGAAAAAAATAGCGAATCGCGATCGGATGGATCACCACTTTGCCAGGTGGGACCAGCTTTTGGCGACGCTTGGCAGCGGTGCGTGCAATAAATGCGGTGCCCTCCATCATCGGCATCACGATATCGTTGTGCCGCGAGACCGCGCCCTCGGGAAACACAATGAGTGGTCGCTTGGCATCGACCAAAATGTCGACTGCCGTGTTGATAGCTCGTCGATCAACGCCCTCGCGATAAACACTAAAGGCGCCCATCCGTCGCAAGACGAATCGCGTCAGCCGGTCCTGTTTGAAGAGATGCCAAGAGGCCATCGCGTGCATGCTGCACCCGAGTTTTTGTGCAATGAAATTCAACGTCAATGGATCGGACATTCGGCAATGATTGGGAGCAAGCAAGATGCCGTGCCCCGCTTCAAGCGAGGCCGACAAGCGATGTAATTCCCGACATTCCACCGACTCGATGCCCAGGTTCTTGCGGAGGTGCCGATTGAGATATTTTTTGGTCACCCAGGGCCAGAACCAACCATAAACGGGCGGAACAAATTCGTAGGGCTCTTCAAGTACGACGTTTTGCATAGGCTCGGCTCGCTAGGAAGCCACACTCTCGCGTAATCGGCATAGTTTGCCGAACTGTCAGAACTGTTTCCTAAGCCACAAGATAACGTAGCCGCCCATCTTCTGCCCAGAGCAGAGTTGACAGCCGATACTTAGAAAAGACGGTTCGCTCTGGATTCTAGTGCTTTGTCCCAGCTTAATTTTGGGATGAGGTATGAGCCGCACGGCGCTAGCCGCGGGTTGATAAGGTGTGAGCCGCACGGCGCTAGCCGCGGGTTGCGGAGCGTAACGGTATGCCCCTAGACCCGACGCTAGCGCGTTGCGGCTCACATCCATAATCCTAATTCTTCGCTGTGACAAAGCACTTGACTCTCGGCTCTCATGAATCGCATCCGAAAAAAACTCCAACCCCGACGAGAATCAGTCGACCGCGAGGCTTCTCGTTGGCAGGAGGATTTTGTCGACTACCTGCGAAGCGAATGCCATCTGGCGACCAACACGGTCGAAGCCTACGCACGCGACTTGGCGCGGTTTTACGGTTGGTTGGGTAGCCGACGAATCCAGCAGATGAAAGTCAGCGAACTGGCCGGCTACCCGGCCTGGCTTCTCGAACTCTCTTTGGCACCCAAGAGCGTGACTCGCCATATTGCCTCGCTGAAAGTCTTCTTTCGATATCTTCAGCTCGAAGGGGCTCTGACTGACAACCAAGCCGAGTTGCTCGGCACGCCCAAACTTTGGCAGCGCGTGCCGCAGGTGCTCTCCGAAAAACAGGTGGAACGGCTGCTCGCCGCCCCGCGACGAGCCGATCCCTTCTGCCTGCGCGATCGGGCAATTCTCGAACTGCTCTACGCCACAGGCTGCCGCGTCTCCGAGCTGTGCACCCTGCGCACACGCGACATGCATCTGAAGGAGCGTTACTGCATTTGTCACGGCAAGGGCGACAAACAGCGCATCGTGCCGATAGGTTCCCGCGCGGTCCAGTCCATTGGCAATTATCTTGAGAAAGAACGGCCTCGGCTCGCCGCCCGTAATGGTTCAGCGACCGAGCACTTGATTCTCTCTCCCCGTGGCCGAGGTTTGCGGCGGGAGCGGGTTTGGGAACTTCTCAAAAAATACGCCGCCCGCGCCGGCATGCCGAGCGAGATTAGCCCCCACTCGCTGCGGCACAGTTTTGCAACGCATCTTTTGGCAGGCGGTGCCGACCTCAGACAAGTGCAAGAAATGCTAGGCCACGCCAGCATTGCGACGACGCAGATCTATACGCACGTCGATCATACTCGGCTGAAAAAGGTTCACAAAGCATTTCATCCACGAGCGTAAATCGACAAGGGCGATAGCCGACTTGGCAAGCATCCTGGGGTGGCCAAGAAAAACGCTCGTAACCGCTCCAAAAAAAACGATAATGAAAAGTCGTGAATCCTCAGTCCGCAGCGAGCCGGCTCGTCCCCGAGCCCGAATACCACTCCCCACTTATTGTCCACAGAAACGCAAGTCGCCAATTCGTGCCTAAACCCACACCCCCCAACAAGCCGAAACACTGCCATGCCAGATCGAACCCCCAAACCAAGAAGCCCGTTTCGTCCTTTGGTCTCAAAACCCAGGTACAAAACGCCATCGCCTATTCCTACTTCCAGTCGCTAGCAGAGGCAAAAAGCCCTTTCTCGAGTCCGGATTTTTTCCTACAACTTACTTGGCAACTGGAATTGGCACCTTCCCTGATAAACTTTGCAAAAGGGTGAGTAAACGTCTTTGCCAACGAGAGGGAGCGACTCAAAGTGCATATCCCCTATGCTTACATTCTTCTCGGCGCTAGCCTGTTCGTGTTGATGTTTGCGTCTGGCCAGCATGCCCTCGGGAACACGACTTCGGTGGTCATCACGGGAGCCAGCGCCCCCGGCACGGGTAGCGCTGAATTCGACACCGTTGCCGCAGGCCCTTTTACCAACGATGGGAAGTTCGTTTTTTCCGCCAGTCTCGCGATCGGCCCCGGAGGAGTGACGGCTGCCGAAGATGAGGGGGTGTGGCAGTTTGATGGCACGAGCACCTCCCTGCTGGCTCGCGAAGGGAGTGCTGGCGTCCCGAATGTATCGGGCGCCAACTTCAGTTCGTTCTCCGATCTGGCAATTGACAGTGCGGGGGAGGTCGTTCTTCGTGCTTCTCTTGAGATAGGCCCCGGCGGCGTCGCGTCAGGCAGCAATCAAGGCATTTGGCGATATCCTAGTGGAGTGGGAACGCTCCTAGCCCGTACCGGTTCAGAAGGGGTGCCTGGCGTAACGGAAGCCGATTTTCTTAGCTTGCCATCGTCCATTCGAACTTCAAGCGATGGACGGGTGGCTCATAACGGGGCGCTGCTCGTCGGCTCAGGAGCCCTGGGCTTAGAAGTAACCAACGACGATGACAAGGGATTGTGGAGCGAATTTGGCGGCGTCGACACGCTGATCGCCCGCGAAGGCGTTTCCAGTGTACCTGGAATCGTTGACTCCACGTTCCGCACTTTTGCCGAACCTTCGATCAATAGCAGCAACCAAACCCTCTTTGTCGGCTCTCTCCAAGACGGTACTATCACGTCCCATAACAATCTGGGACTATGGCAATACACGGGCACGAGCGGAACACTCTTGGCTCAAACCGGTGCGGGAAATGTCCCCAACATTGGCGGAGCAAACTTTCTAACCCTCGACCAAGCTACGCAGAACAACTCAGGCCAAGCCGCGATTAACGCCACCCTCGATGTCGTCAACGATCGTGGAATTTGGCTCTACACGAGCGGCGTTGGCGCTCTCTTGGCACGCAGAGGCGTTGGCGGGGTGCCCGGCATCGCCGGTGCGAACTTCGACGGTTTTCAGAAGCTACTGATAAACGACGACGGCCAAGTCTTGGTTCGTGCGGAATTGGAAGTGGGTGCCGGAGGCGTCTCGGCGAGCGACAATTTGGGCCTCTGGTTTCTCGACGGCGCAGGAAGTTTGCTGCTACGCACGGGCAGCGGCGGAGTGCCGGAAGTATCGGGCACCAACTTCATGGACTTTTCTAGCTACTCGCTCAACGAAAGTGGCCAATTGGCTATCGCAGCGACGCTCGAAATTGGTATCGGCGGAGTGGATAGCAGTAACAACAGCGGCCTCTGGTTCGTCAATCCCGGCGGGGTTTCCCAGCTCATTGCGCGCGAAGGAGATTCCCTTGCAGGGCGCACGATTGCTTCGCTCGATTTCTTTGCTGGCTCGGATGACAACGAAGGCCAACTCAGTGGACTGAACGACCATGGACAATTGCTCTTCGAAGCCACTTTTACCGATGGCGATAGCGGGCTCTTTCTCTTCAACCCTCTCGAAGCCGACTTCGACTTCAACGGCCAAGTCGACTCGGCAGACCTTCTCGTTTGGGAAACTGGTTTTGGAGCTAGCAGCGGAGCCAGCCAAATGCAGGGCGACTCCGATAGCGATCAGGATGTCGACGGCGCTGACTTTCTGACATGGCAACGTCAATTCGGCATCGGAGTCCCTCCAGCACTGGCGGCGGGCGCAATCCCTGAGCCAGCTACTTGGCTTCTGCTTTCCACGGGAATCGTTGGGGGTTGCCTTGCTTCGCGCCGAAGAAGGCCCCTCTTCGCAGAAACCCGCAACAAGAGAAACATCCCTTCGATCACGGCCCCCACTGCAATTGCACCAAACTGCAGGAAAGCTGAATTTTCGAACCCTGGCAAGCTGCCTATTTTACCAAAGCGACGATTCTACCGCTGGGAGGCGTTGGCTCTGTTGGGTAAGCTCTACACAGTACCGCTAGCAAGGCAAGATATACGTTGCCCCTTCGCCGATAAATCACTACATTCCCCCTCGCTTTCCCATCGCTCTCATGCAGGCCATCGGGCCCTCACTAGGCAGGATTAACGTGATCTTGGTCAAACGAATCCCTACCTCATACGCACCCCTTTCTATCGCACCAGCGAGATGGACTGTCGTACTCACGGCTCTGGTCTTCGCGCTCTCAAGTGGAGCGCCCGCCTGGGCTGCCGTTCCGTGTGATTCCCTGATGTCGGCAGGCACTCGAGGTTTCGCCTCGGTCGCCGACGTACAGTCGCTTCACCAACATTGGCAACAAACGCAGATAGGGCAATTGGTCCAAGACGAAGCGATGCAGCCATTCATTGAAGATATGAAGCAGCAACTCCGTCGAAAAATTTCGGGCGTCCGAGACAGGCTGGGCGTGGAATGGGCCGACCTGAAAGATATCGCCGGCGGGGAAATTGGCTTGGGACTCATCGAACGTGAAAACGATCGTGCGGCAGTCGCACTTATCGTCGACGTGACAGGCCACCAGCAGCAGCTCGACGACCTCCTGGTCAAAGTGCGAAAAGACCTCACGAAGCGGGGTGCGGTCAAATCGAACTCCGACGTCGCGGGCACGACCCTGACGACCTACACCTTTCCACCGAAGAACGAAGAAGAGGACGCGCGTACCGCGATCTTCTTTGTGAAAAACCAGATGCTCGTTGCGAGCGACAGCCGGTTGGAAGCGGAAGAAATGCTACGGCGATTCGAAGGGCAAGCAGGGGGTCGACTGATCGATGTCGAGTCGTACCGAGAAACTATGGGCCGATGCCTCAAGGAAGCCGCAGGACTTGAGCCTGAGATACGCTGGTACTTCGATCCTTTTGGATACGCTCGAGCAATCCAAACGATGAGATCATCTGGGGCGAAGCAAGCGGGCAGAGACTATCTGCAGATTCTTAGCACCCAAGGGTTTGAAGCGATCAAGGGAATTGGCGGCTTTCTCAACCTCGCCGTGGGAAGTTCCTACGAACTACTCCATCGAACCGCCATCTACGCACCTGCTGTCTCCAAGGGTTCGGTCAAGTACGAGTTGGCCATGCGGATGATGGAGTTCCCCAACGGCAATAACCTAGCCGCTCAAAAATGGGTGCCGCGCAAGCTTGCCAGCTATCGTACGTTCAATTTCGATATCGCCAATGCGTTTGAACACTTCGACACGCTCTTCGACGCCGTGGCTGGCTACGAAGAGGCTTTTGATGGAGTTTTGGAGGGCCTTGAACGCGATCCCTACGGCCCCCAAGTCAAGGTTCGCAAAGATTTCATATCCCACCTAGGCAAGCGAGTGATGATGGTCACCGATTACGAAATGCCGATCACTCCGCAGTGCGAGCGATTCCTCTTCGTCATCAGTCTGACCAACGAAGAGGCAATTGCCGAAACCGTTGAGAAGTTTATGGCCAACGATCCCAACGCCATAAAAACTGAATTTCAGGGAAAAACGATTTGGGAAATCAAAGAAGCTGAGGAAGAACTTCCTGGCCTCGACCTCGCTGACCTCGACCTTTTGGATCCGATCGACGACTCCGAACCGGCTGATGGTGGGGACCTAGGAAATGGCTTTGCCTCTTCGGCCGTGTGTGTTGCCGAAGGACACCTTTTCATCGCATCGCATTCCGACTACTTAAGAGGGATCTTCTCGCAAGCCGACCTCGAAGACGAATTGAGCACTGCCGGCGACTACCGTGAAGTCGAAGCCGCCTTGTCTCAGTTGATGTCGGGACCTGTGGCAGCCAGATGCTTCCTCCGAACCGACGAAGTCTATCGCCCCATCTACGAGCTCTTGCGGCAAGGCAGGATGCCCGAATCGGAGACGCTCATGGGACGCACGCTCAATCGCTTGCTCTCCGCTTCCGACGAGGAAGACGAAGGCATTCTTCGTGAGCAGAAAATTGACGGGCGCACGCTGCCTGAATTTGAGATGGTCCGGCGCTACTTTGGTCCCGCAGGAACTATGGTACGTAGCGACGAGGACGGTTGGTTCATCGTCGGTGCCACGCTGAGCAAGATGGCATCCCAAGCGCAGGCGAGCAGTAGCAGTATCTCGACCGGCAAAAGCACCATTCGGTAGTTGCCGAATCCGTAGAGTGCAATCTTCCTAGTGCTTTGACAACAATGAATATTAGGGTTGTCAGAAATCGCTGCGCGGGAAAGTCTCTCGCGTTTTGCCAGGGGGTTTCATGACAATAGGACAGAACGGGTCGGTCGTGCTTTGAAAAACCGTTTCTTTTCTAGGGTTTTTTCTTGTAACACGAGACGCGTTTAGGCACGAAAACGCGAACGTGCGTTGAGCAGACAAAAGGATTGTGAGCCGCACGGCGCTAGCCGCGGGTTGCGGAGCGGAGCGGTATGCCCCTAGCCCCTCGACCCGACGCTAGCGCGTTGCGGCTCACCTCCGTAATCCCAATTCTTCGCTGGGACCAAGCACTAGAGCTAGATTTGTTTTTAGTTGTCAAAGAGCGCTTGGATCGAAGTTTGCATCGAAGTGCGGCTTTGATTGTTGCATGTTGAGGGGTTGGATGCGAGCATTATTTTTGGCCACCCCTACGGCTGCCACCTCTATAGTCGATCGAGCGGGCTTTGCACGCCACACGCGCCGCGCTGCAAGACGTGCGTATAGATCATGGTCGTTGAAACGTCCTTATGGCCGAGCAATTCTTGCACGGTACGGATGTCGGAGCCCGATTCTAGCAAGTGGGTTGCAAACGAATGCCGCAAGACATGGCAAGTTACACGTTTTTGTAACCTTGCACGACGGGCGGCGCCGCACACTGCCGTACCAATTGCGTTTTCATGCAAATGATGCCGTCCCGGTCGACCAGTGCGCGGACATCGGGAAATACGTTCGGACGCGAAAACGAACTGCCACTGGAGATCGTACGCCGATCGCGGCGACTTGCGTTCGAAGGCATAAGGCAAATCAACTCTTCCCAGCCCGTGTGTAAGGTCTTGCTCATGGAGTGCCATTCGCCAGCGCTGTTGACGGACAAGATCGTCGCTGAACAAGTTGGGCAATGGAACCGCGCGGTCCTTGTCTCCCTTCGCTTCTCGCACCATTATCTGTCTTCTACCGAGATCAACATCCTTCATTCGCAATCGACAGCATTCCATCAAGCGGAGTCCCGCGCCGTACATCAAACTAGCCATCACCCGATAGACCCCATGCGCGCCTTCGATGGTATTGAACAATCGGCTTACTTCTTCCTGAGAAAGAACTACAGGCAGACGTTTTGGTCTTTTAGCCCGCACCGCATCGAGGGCCGGCAAGTCGATCTTTAGCAAATGCTTGTAAAGAAATAGCAATGCACACAGTGCTTGCGTTTGCGTACTTGCAGACACGCGTCCCTCGACAGCAAGATGCGTCAAAAACTGTTCAATTTCGACGGCCCCCATTTCGCGAGGATGGCGTTTGTTGTGGAACAAGATAAACCGCCGTACCCAGGGAATGTACGCCTGTTCGGTTCGATAAGAATAGTGCTTCGCTCGCAAAACATCGGCTAGTTGATCGAGCAACTTGCGAGGCCT
>JAADIN010000037.1 GCA_013151315.1 Planctomycetota bacterium
GCCCGTGTTCGGAACGTGCCGTCCACGGCAAAGGTCCATGAATTCGCCTTGGCGATAAAACGAAAGCGACTGCTGATCGGCCAAGCCCGTTTCAATATGCTCGACCTTAAAATCCTGCCCCAGCTCGCCGCAAACCGTCATTGCCTCTTCACGCGACATTTCGAGCCGCTCGAAACGGTCGGCTGCCTTAACGATCTTGCGCATCTCCGCTTCGATTTTCGGAAAATCTTCTTCCGAGAGCGGATGGTCGAGTTCAAAATCGTAATAAAAACCGGTCTCGGTAGCGGGCCCAAACGCAAGCTGCACCCCGCCATACAATCGCATCACCGCCTGGGCCATCACGTGGGCACACGAATGCCGCAGCACGTCGAGTGCCTCAGGGTCGCGTTTGGTCAGCAGCCGCAACTCGACCTCGCCTGTTGCAGGCAAAGCGGCATGAAGATCGACAAGTTGCCGGTCGACCTCTGCCGCAATGGCTGCCCTTGCAAGGCCCGGGCCAATCTCTGCCGCCACATCGTAGGAAGAAACCGACGTCTCGTACTCGCGCTGCGTTCCATCGGGAAGGGTAACCGTTAACATGCTCGTGATAGCTTTTCTTGGGTAGAGTGGCACGACTCTCCGAGTCGTAGGGTTTTCAACAAGAAAAACGACTCGAAGAGTCGTTCTACTCTGACTTTTTGGCACGCATCCAAAATGCGGCGACCGTTGTCAATTGGACCAATGATTTCCCCTCTTTGAAAGACCGTCTTCTAAAAAACCAGTGTGGCACTTAGGATGTTTGATCGATGTCTCTGCTTTTTTGACAGGATAACCCGATGCCTGACTGGGCTTGGTACTTGCTGCTCATTCCCGCCGGTTTTATTGCGGGAATCGTCAACACGATTGCCGGTGGCGGTTCGTTTCTCACCTTGCCGGCGCTCATGTTCCTCTGCGGTATGGATCCAAAAATCGCCAATGGAACCAACCGCGTGGCCATCCTGCTCTCCACCGTTTCGGCTAGCGCCACTTTTCACCGCCATGGACACATCGACCGCAAGTTGGTCGTCCGGCTCGCCTTGCCAACCTTGGTCGGCGTACCCGTGGGAGCCTTGCTTGCCGTTTATCTCCCCGCCGATTCGTTTCGACCAATATTCGGCGTCATTTTTCTGGCGATGGCCGTCCTGCTGATTTTCAAGCCGGCCCTGCTAACGAATACCAATCGGCAGCCGCCGAAATCTCGACTGGCCGAGCTAACGCTCTTTTTTGCGATCGGCATCTACGTCGGTTTCATTCAAGCAGGAATGGGCATCTTGCTACTGCTCGGCATCAGCCTGTTTCATGCACGAGAATTGGTCGGCGCGAATGCCGCAAAAAACGTCCTTGGATTTATCTTAACGCTCACGGCGCTATCGGTATTTGCTTTTTTCGGTCTGGTCGAATGGATCCCCGGCCTGATCATGGCAATCGGCAACATGCTCGGCGGCTACGTCGGCGCCAAGCTGGCCATCAAAAAGGGGACGGGGCTGATCTTCGCATTCTTAGTCGTCGTGATGATCGCAACGGGCGTGAAGCTACTCTGGCCGAGTTCTTAACCAAAAATGTCTTAACCAAAAAAAAGACCGCCCTGCCGAAGCATTGCGGTCGGTCGCTCCGTGGAGCGTTGCCTACGAATTTTTCTTCTTGTTACGAAAAGAGTCCGCAGACTGAATTGCGAGCACCAAAAAGACAGACCAAGTGTAACCAATCCCAGCCTGCGAGACGAACCCAAGCGGCAATAACAAATCGGCGCACACGGATATTAGCTAACCGCCGACGGAAGATTTCCCTACGCATAGCCGATGCTTGCAGTGCGTATCTCCCGTGGGGCAAACCGCTTAGCGAGGTTTAGGCAATTCTCGGCGAGCTGAAATCGCTCTTGCGGTCTTCGTCGGTCGGCCACTAGAATCCGCCCGCTTTTCTACTTCTCCCATGAGCCGCCGCGCGATGAGCAACGCTGATACGTGTAACTCCGATAATAGCCGCAGTTTTTCGGATTGTGGGCTGACAGATTGCTGGGGCGCTTCGGCGATCTGTCAGATTGCAGCTGTTTGTGCTGTGCTGCTGTTTCCCGGGCAGGCGCTTTGGGCTCAGCCGACGTTTGCTCCGCCACCACCGCCTCAAGTTTCAGGAGTGCGTGGGATTTACGATCCGGCACAGCCCCCGCCGTCGCCTGCAAAAATTGCTCCGCCCGCGAAACGGCCGACTCCGGTTGCCGCTCCGAATGCTGGCAGCGCCATCACGCCGACGCCTTCGACCGGCGCGCAGCTGCTCGAGGGGGGCGAGATCGTTGCCCGCGTCGATGGCGAAATTGTGATGGGGAGCGACGTGCTCTGGCAGGTAAATCAAATCATTGCGGCCAACCGCGACAAAATTCCGCCGCAACAGATAGATGAGGCCCGCCGGACTCTTCTTCGACAGCAAGTGATGGGGTTGATTGATACCAAACTGCTCTACGCCGATTTTCGCCGCACGGTGCCGGCAGAGAATCTTCCATCCATCGAGGAGAACTTGCTCAAGCCTTTCGAGGAAAACGAAATTCCCCGTTTGGTGAAAGCGCTCGAGTTGAAAGACCGCCGTGAGTTGGTGGAACTACTGGAGAGCTCCGGTTCGTCGCTCTCCGATGTTCGACGCCAGTTCAACGAGCGGACGATTGCTGGCGAATGGCTTCGCCAAATGGCACCCAAGCCGAAGCCGGTCACCCATCAACAAATGCTCGACTACTATCAAGAGCATCTTGAAGATTACGATGTGACTGCCCAGGCGAAATGGGAAGAGCTGATGTTTCGCTTCGATCGCTTCGGCGGCGATCGCGCGGCGACCTGGCGGGCTACCGCCGAGATCGGCAACGAACTCTGGCAGCGGGTCGCCGAGAACCCAAAAATCCGAGGTGCCGTATTCCCCAAAATTGCTAAGGAAAAGTCACACGGCTTCACGGCCCAAGAAGGCGGACAGCACGATTGGGTTACCCGCGGGGCGCTCCGCAGCCAAGTGATCGACGAAGCGATCTTCTCGTTGCAGGTGGGACAGTTGAGCAACATTCTTGAGAGCGAAAGTGGCTTTCACATCGTGCGGGTTTTGGAACGCAAAGATGCTGGCCGGACCTCGTTTGTCGAGGCCCAAGCAGACGTTCGTAAACAGATCAAAAACGGCCGTCGACGAGGATTGGTCGAAGCGGGGCTGGTCAAACTGCGTAAGCAGAGTCGGGTTTGGACCGTCTTCGATGGCGACATCAGCGGTCCGAAGTTGGCCGAGTTGCTTGGACGGCAGGGGCGACGGTAAGGCTTCTTTTTCTTTGGGGTGCCCTAGGCGCCCGGCGGTTTCTCTAGGCCTCGGCGGCCCCCGATTGCTGATCGGACCTGCCACCGTTACACTTCATGGGCCAGCATCGAGGGCAGGGTTGGGATTCGATTCCAAGAGGTAATCGCATGAGTGGAATATTGGAAAGGAAAAGCTCGATGAGCGAAGTTGGTAAACTCACCGTCGGCGATCAAGAGATCGATTTGCCTGTGATCGAAGGCACGGAGCAAGAGCGTGCTCTGGACATCAGCAAGCTACGAGCTACGACCGGTTTGGTTACCCTCGACGAAGGGTACGTGAACACGGGTTCGACGACCAGTTCGGTCACGTTTCTTGATGGAGAGAAGGGCATTCTTCGTTACCGAGGGTATCCGATCGAGCAGTTGGCAGCCCAATGCGACTTTATCGAGGTTGCCTACCTGCTGATTTTTGGCGAACTTCCCACGCCAAGCGAGATCGAGAATTTTCGTATGCGATTGCGACGGCACACCATGTTGCACGAGGACATGCGGCTGTTCTACGATGGCTTTCCGCGCGATGCCCACCCGATGGCCATTTTGAGTTCGGTCTCTGGCGCGTTGTCGACCTTTTATCAAGATTCGCTCAACCCGGACGACAGCGAACAAGTCAACGAATCGATCGTCCGGCTACTGGCCAAGCTACCCACGATTGCCGCGTTTGCCTACAAAAAATCAGTGGGACAGCCGTTTGTATATCCTCGCAACGACCTGACCTACTGCGAAAACTTTCTCCGCATGATGTTCTCGGTTCCGACCGAAGAATACGAGCTTGATCCCGATTTTGGCGCTCAATCTGCTGCTCATTGTCCACGCCGACCACGAGCAGAACTGCAGCACGTCGACTGTGCGAATGGTCGGTTCGTCGAACGCGAATCTTTTTGCTTCGATTTCGGCCGGCATCAACGCCCTGTGGGGGCCGTTGCATGGCGGAGCCAACGAGGCCTGTGTGGCCATGCTCGAACGGATTCGCCAGGACAACGGGAACGTCAAAAAATACGTCGACATGGCCAAGAACAAAAACGACGATTTCCGCCTCATGGGCTTTGGGCATCGGGTCTACAAAAACTTCGATCCTCGGGCGACCATCATCAAAGCTTCGTGCGACAAGTTGCTGAAGAAACGAAACATCGACGACCCGATTTTCGACATCGCCCAAGAGTTGGCCGAAGTGGCTCTCAGCGACGAGTACTTCATCGAGCGAAAGCTTTATCCGAACGTCGATTTCTATTCAGGCGTCATTTACCGAGCGATCGGCATCCCGACGCCCATGTTTACGGTGCTGTTTTCCATCGGCCGGTTACCCGGTTGGATCGCCCACTGGAGCGAAATGCACAACAGCCCGAAGAATCGAATTTGCCGCCCACGGCAGGTTTACACGGGCGAAAACGAGCGGGAAATTGTGCCGATTGATAAGCGTTAAAGCTCGTCCACAAATCGCAGCAACTGCGAGTCGAGCACCTTGAGGTCGTTGCCAAACGCGCTGACGAAATCGGCATAGCGGGCCTTGGCCGAGTAGGTGGAAAACTGCTTGCGGGCGGCAACCCGGGCTAGGTAGCGAGCATAATCTTGTGAACGCGTTTCGAAAAGATAAAAACTCAGCACCCACGACTCTGCGTAGGCGGCCCC
>JAADIN010000232.1 GCA_013151315.1 Planctomycetota bacterium
AGATCAAGGGCCTGCCCTCCTCGATAAATCTCAATAGTTGCAGCGTTAATTGTGTTGAAGAAGAGTACAGCACAATACGTGGGGATGCGTGGCAAAGTACTGGAAATTACTTAGTGAAATTACCCCGCTACTTCCGGTTTTAAGAACAACCCGAAGAACCGCTACGACGGTTACCGCTGGTTTGCACCTTCTCAATCCAAGACCTAACCTTACAAAATGCCTTCGGTCGAGGAACCGCCCTCGTCAGAGAGGCGACATTTGCACCAACAAAAAATAACGGAACCGACCCATGTCCTCCGAAAACTATGAATCTCCCGAAATGCAAGGTGCCGTCGCTCTCGCAGAAGAGTCGCCAAGCAGCGCGCGTAGCGAGGTGACCGGTGAAAATAACGACCTGGACTCGTTGCTCGACCGAATCAATCGATTGGCCAGTGGCGAAGCTCCCCTCGAAACGACCTCCGGTGCAGAAAAATCGCCCCGAGAGCCTTCGCCCTCAGAGAACTCTGCCCCAGCGTCTGCCCGAACCACCACGCACCCAGCGATCCAAAAAGCAAACGAAAGTGCCGATGCTCCCTGGCAGCCATGCGAGCCCCGCTCGCTGGTCGAAGCAGGGCTCTCGGAAACGCAACTCGAACATTTGGCCCTCAAGTCCTTAGCAGCCCTTGGCGATGCTTCGGGGCACCAAATCGCGGAACAGCACTCCGTGCCCTTCCGACTCATCGAGCCAATACTCGCCGACCTGAAGCAAGCTCAATTGGTCGCCTACCGTGGCTCGGCACCGATGAACGATTATGTCTATCAGCTCACCGAGCTGGGCCGCGAAACGACAAAAAAGCTCACCGAGCAGTGCAGTTATTTCGGCGCAGCACCGATCACCCTCGACGCCTACCTAACTAGCGTTGCCGAGCAGACCCTCACCAAAATGCATCCGACGGTTGACGACCTCAATCGGGCGTTCTCCGATCTGCTGGTGAACCCCAAAATGCTCCGCCGCCTGGGGCCTGCGGTAAACTCCGGCAGAGGTCTTTTTCTGTTCGGCGCGCCGGGCAACGGCAAGACAAGTATTGCCGAGCGAATTACCAAGGCCTTTGGCGACACGATCTGGATCCCCCGCGCCATCGGCATCGACGGCGAAATCATGCGCGTCTTCGACCCGGCCCTTCATGAAGAAGTTCCCATGGAAGCATCTAGCGGCCCGCTACAGACCAGCACGATCGACCGGCGCTGGATCTGCATTCGCAGGCCAACGATTGTTGTTGGAGGCGAGTTAACGATGGACTCGCTGGAAGTCATGGCCAGCACCGGAAACAACGTCAGCGAGGCGCCACTGCAATTGAAAAGCAATTGCGGCACTCTGGTGATCGACGACTTTGGCCGACAACGCATGACGACCGACGAGCTGCTCAATCGTTGGATTGTCCCGCTAGAAAAACGCTACGACTTCTTAAAGCTCGTCAACGGCAAGAAAATCCAAGTGCCGTTCGATCAGCTGATTATCTTCTCGACCAATCTGGAACCCAAAGACCTGGTCGACGACGCGTTTCTTCGCCGAATTCCGTACAAAATTGAAGTCCCCGATCCGAGCGAAGAGGAATTTCGCAAGCTTTTCAAGATCATGGCACCCATTGTCGGGCTGGAGTACGTGCAAGAGGCGGTCGACTACTTGATTGAAACGCACTACAAGCCGGTCAAACGTCCCTACCGATGTTGCCAGCCTCGCGACTTGCTACTTCAAATTCGCAACTACTGTCACTATCTCGATGTGCCACCCGAGATGTGCCAAGAGTATCTCGACTACTCGGTTGAGAATTACTTTGCGATCATGTAGTGGCTGCAAAGCCATGGGGTTGCAACCCCATGGCTTTGCCCCTCAGCTATGCGACCGCTCGAGCCCAAAATCCAACGGCATCTGTGGATCGCCCTCGTGATCCGGATCGAGCTCTTCAAATAACAAACTCGGTTGAATGTCGGTGTTGTGCTGGTACTTGCTTTGGTACTCTTCGTGCTTGCCGGCCAGCTCGTGGTAGATAATTTGGCAGATCGACGTGCCGGCGTAGATTCGCACCGGCTGGACGGCGAACATTTCTAATGTCCAGTGGCCGCTAAAACCGACGTCGCCAAAGCCGGCCGTCACGTGGACAAACAGGCCAAGCCGCCCGACCGACGAGCGACCTTCGATCTGTGGCACCAGATTGTGCGTCGTCGTCCGCTCGACGGTACGGCCCAGATAAAGTTGGTTAGGGCTGAGAACAATACCCTCTTCGGGAATCGTGATTCGCCGAACCCGATTGGCCCGGGCCATATCGAGCACCACTTCTTCATAGACCATCAACTCGTTGTGCAAGGTGAGGTTGTAGCTATTTGGATTGACTTGCGAAGCATCGAAGGGATCGATTTCGATATCCTCGCCCATGCGATTCAGTATTTCGTGTCCTGAGAGAATCATGGGTTCCTGCTTTTGTGTTTTATGCCCGCGAAATGCGCAAAAGTACGCGAAAGAAATTGTTAGTTCTAAATTTTCGTAACATGTCAGCCAAAGTGAAGTAAAAGGGAGAGAAAGTTCTTTTTTGAAACGCAGAGGCGCGGAGTTCGCAGAGAGTAAGAAGCATGCCGATAGGTAAGTTCTCAGCGTCCTCTGCGCCTCTGCGTTTCCTGATTTTTACTTTTAACTGTCGACACCAATACGAGGGCAAAACTTTTTCATCGAACATTCGTCACACACGGGTCGGCGTGCCGAGCAAATACTTCGTCCGTGGTAGATCATCCGGTGCGAAAAATCGATCCATTCCTTTTTGGGCAACACGCGCATGAGGTCCTGCTCGACTTTGACCGCGTCTTTCTGATCGGTGAGCCCCAGCCGGCGACTCAGCCGGCCGACATGAGTGTCGACTACCACTCCTGTCGTCAAGCCAAAAGCGGTCCCAAGCACGACATTGGCCGTTTTGCGGCCCACGCCGGCCAGAGCGACCAAGGCATCCAAATCTTGGGGCACTTTTCCGCGGTGATGTTCCATCAACCCCCGGCTGCAGGCTTTGATGTTCTTGGCCTTATTTCGATAGAAACCCGTGCTTTGGACTGCTTTTTCGAGATCGCGCACTGGGGCCGAGGCCATGTCGGCCGGGGTGCGGTATTTTCGAAATAAATCTTTGGTCACCAAATTCACACGCTTGTCGGTACATTGGGCCGAAAGGATCGTAGCGATTAGCAATTGAAAGGGACTGCGGTGAACCAAGGCACACGGTGCCTCGGGATAGTCGGCCTTCAGCCGCCGGAGCACCTTGGCTGCGTGCCGCCGGGTCGCCAAGCCTTCATTGGGGACTGAGGTTACGCGCGGGGCGGCCATAGACCAAGTCTGCTAGAAAAAGGGCGTCGGAAGCGGAGACATACGAAGGGGTTACGTCAAAAAAGATACGCGGCGACCTCAATCGGCCACCCTGGGCGTTATTGTGTCGGCTGGGCCCGACCTGTCAAGCTGCTCACTCCGGGCCAATTACTTTTCCACGCGGGGTCAGTTGCGTACTATTTTGGGAGTTTTCCAGCCAGTTTTTTCGCTATCGCGGAGGCCCGATCTTGAAACCGGCTCCCGCAAGGAGCTACAATGGAGACTGACTTTCCCACCACCACAACAACCTCCAAGGAACCCGTGATGGGTAGCTTTAGCCGAATTGCCAGCGACCCCGCCATCATGAACGGGCAGCCATGCATCCGCGGCATGCGACTGACGGTCCGTCGCGTACTGGAGGCATTAGCAACGTATCCGGATCGTCAAGAACTCTCTGCGGAATACCCTGAACTCGAAGGCGAAGACATCTGCCAAGCGTTGGCGTATGCGGCTGCGAGTCTTGATGACCAAGTCTTGGAAAGCAAATAGCCGCGCAGCGGCGGCAGCATTTAGCCGTGGGCGCAAGCCCACGGACAAGAATCAATGAAATCTCCAGCCCCGTAGGGGCGACATTAGTTCCAAAGATAACGCTCGTCGTAGGCCTTGCTGAACAATTCCCATGAAAGCTACGTAAATCTTTGAGAGCGGAGTTCGCATTTCTCAAATCGACGGAGCGTATCAATGGTAGC
>JAADIN010000113.1 GCA_013151315.1 Planctomycetota bacterium
ATTGATGTTGGGAATGGCATGCTCGCTCGTCAGTAGCGGCAGTGCTCAGGCCCAGTGTGGTTTGAATCAGGGAGCTTTTGGTGCTTATGGCGGCGGCTATGGTGCTTTTGATGTGGGTCGGCTGTACGGGGTGCTCGCTCAGAATGTGCCCTACTTCGCGGCATTTCCCCCGGTTTACTACAGTGCTCCGGTGCCACGGACTTACGGTTATAGCCCTTTTGCTTATCCGCCCGGCGTACGGACGCCAGACCTTCCTGCTGTGGTAATCGCCCAGGAAATTCTTAACCCTTACGTTCCCGTTTCGACCCCTCCTGTTTCGACGGAGAGCGAATCGCTGGAGAGCGAAAAAATCGACCAAGTAACGCAGGCAATCGAGGTACCGCAACCACTAGTGATCGTGAATCCCTATGTTACAACCCGCTTGGCTGGCCATACGGGTCGCTAGCGGAAATAGACGGAACACGCACACAGGGCAAAGCCCAGGGATTGCAATCCCTGGGCTTTGCCCTGCGAACAACTCAAACGCCGCCGGTTGCTGCTAGCAGTGCCGCCGGCGTTTTTTCTTTGCTCCCCGAGTCGCTCTGGACAGGCATGGGCGGTTCGCTATCCTCCGCTGCACGGAAGAATGCTTAAGCTGCTTTTCTGGGGATTGGAAAGGAATCTGCCGATGCGGTACGTCTACTGCACGATGGCTGTATGTTTGATTTGCGGATGCCAAGGCAACACGACGGCGCTGCGCAACCCGTTTGCGACGCCCAATCGTGTCCCGCCGCCAGCGACGCGTGTCTTGCAGCCTGGTGCTGCGCAGCCGTACTATCCGGGCGATCGCTTGCCAGGCAACCCGGCGGGAAGCGTCTTTCCTTCTGGAGCGGTCGGTACGCCCATTCCTGGAAGTGTGCCGCCTGGAGGGTGGGGCATTTCTCCCCAGGCGAATGCAACTCCGACTCCGAATGTTTTTCCGGCCAGCGCGCAAATTGCACTTGGCCCGGTGCCGTCTGCTAATGGGCCGCCCATTCAAATCAATGTCGACCAGCAGAACTTGCGATTTGCTCCCGCTCCGATTCCGGGGGCAGGCCAGGGACTTTGGAATCCGCCTCAGGCAGCGGTGCAGACGGCCGGTTTCCAAGAGCCAATTGCCCCGGTTACCTTCGTTCAAGCTCCAGCAAATGTTGCCCCACGGGAAGTTCGAATCCGAGCGGTGAAATCGCCAAACGTCGATTTGGCCCATGGCACTTCGCAAGACGGTTTTCGCCCCCAGGGAAGCCGATTGATCAACCGACGCAAGCCCGAGCAACCCCGTTTCGCCCCACGACAGGGAGTGGCACCGACCGAGTTTGGCCCGGTCCGAGAAGACGTTGCGCGGTTTGGATTCGATCCCCAGTATCAGTGGCTCCGCGGGCAGATTCAAGTTTCTCAGGCGACAGGCCAATGGCATTTGCGCTACGCGGTTGCTCAAAGTGGCCCTGTTCAAGGAGGCCCCGATCAATTTGGCGGCCAGGTACTCATTGAGAATCCTCATTTGCTCGGCGGACTGCAGCCAGGAGACTATGTCCAAGTGCAAGGCCGGCTGATTCCCCAGCCCGACGGCACGGGCAATTACACCGTCTCGATTGTCCAACGGCAGCGAGTCCAGTAGAGTCACACTTATTCAAATTGGATAGCAAAACTTTTCACCACTGAGGCACGGAGAACACCGAGAAACCTAAAAAACTCTTTTTCAGTATTCTCCGTGCCTCTGTGGTTATTCTTCTATTGCCATTCGAGGTATTTCTCGAGCAAATTGGTAGACCAGCGTGTCGAGACTTCCAAGCGGGATGGGGCTCCAACTGCGAGCGACTTTGGGCGATCACCTTGCTCGCTGCGCAAGCTACACGTCGCGAATCGCGGCGCTGGAACCGAGCCTCAAGGAACTCTCCGATCCTGCTTTGCGGAAAACCAGCTTGGGACTGCGTTACCGTGCTCGTAGTGGCGAGTCTCTCGATAAACTGTTGGTTGATGCGTTTGCCCTAGTTCGCGAGGCGGGCCGACGCACGCTCGGGATGCGTCATTTCGATGTCCAACTTCTCGGCGGCGCAGCAATGCACCACCGTTCGATCGTCGAAATGCAAACGGGCGAAGGCAAAACGCTCACCGCGACGTTGCCTCTCTACTTGGCGGCCCTCGAAGGAAAAGGGGCCCATCTGGCCACAGTCAACGATTACCTAGCCCGCCGCGATGCCGAGTGGATGAAGCCCCTGTACGCTGCCCTGGGAATGAGCATCGGCATCATCCAATCGCAACAGCCCCAGCCCGAGCGGCGCAAAGCGTATGCGTGCGACATCATTTACGGCACGGCGAACGAAATTGGTTTTGATTTCCTTCGCGATCGGCTGCTCAATCGTGGCAAGGGAGATGGCAACCGCGATCTTTTCGGCCAAATGCTGGGTGCCGCGGCTAGCGGTGCCCAGGACGAGCCGGTCCAGCGTGGGCTCCATTTTATGTTGGTCGACGAAGCCGACAGTATTCTTATTGACGAAGCACGCACGCCGCTGATTATCAGCGCCCTGCCGGGCGAAGACGAAAAAATTGCTGCCGAAGCTTATCTTTGGGCCGCGGAAAACTGCGGGCAATTTATCGAAAACGAACACTACGATTACGAGCACGACGATCGGACGGTGGAGCTTTTGCTTGAGGGAAGGCAATTGGTACGTAGGCTACCGAAGCCGAGTGCCATGGATCGCCTGCCCCTTTCAACCATCTATGAGTATATTCAGCGCGCACTAAAAGTTGGCCGCGAAATGTTTCTCGACCGGCAGTATGTCGTTCGCGATGGCGAAATCGTAATCGTTGATGAATTTACCGGCCGGCTGGCCGAAGGACGCAAGTGGCGGGCAGGCATTCACCAAGCGGTCGAAGCGCAGGAAAATGTCGAGATCACTTTTGCCACCAATCAGGCGGCGCGAATTACGATTCAAGACATGTTCCTGCGCTACGAACGCCTCTCGGGCATGACCGGCACGGCCTCGACAAGTCGCGGGGAGCTAAAAAAAATCTACCATGTCCACGTCCTCTCAATTCCCACCAACAAACCGCCCATACGCAAACAGTTGCCGACGCTGGTCTTCGGCAACAAAGACGAAAAATGGGCGGCCATCGTTGAAGATGCGCTCAAGCAGCACGAACTCCAGCGCCCGGTCCTCATCGGCACACGCACAATCGACAAAAGCGAACATTTAGCCGAGCTACTCGCAGCCCGCGGCCTAGAACCCGTCATCCTCAACGCACGCCACGTAGCCGAAGAAGCCGAGATCGTAGAACAAGCAGGCCAAAAAGGGAAAGTCACGGTCGCAACCAACATGGCAGGCCGAGGAACCGACATCAAGCTGGGCGAAGACGTCGGCGAAATAGGCGGCCTGCACGTCATTTGCAGCGAATTGCACGAAGCCCAGCGGATCGACCGCCAGCTCATCGGCCGTTGCGGTCGGCAAGGCGACCCAGGCACCTACCGACAGTTCCTAGCTCTCGACGACGAAATCCTGGAAGTAGGTTTTGGCCCAAAGAAGTATGCAAAACTCGTCGCGCGAGGGCTCAAAGCGAAAGGCCCGCTGCGCGGCTTCGTGTCGTTGTTTATGAAAGCCCAGCGGCGCGTCGAGCGACGCCATTTCCGCGACCGAAAAATCTTGCTGTATCATGAGAAGGAACGGCAGAAGACTCAGCGGCAAATGGGGCAGGATCCGTATCTCGATACGCCGGGGTGATGAACTGCCAAAGTATTTGTCATTAGTTATTTTCCAATCGTCATTGGTCATTGAAGAGAAAAAAGTAGTGAAGCGGACCGATGGACAATGATAAATGACAATTAACTAATGACAAATACTTTACTTCAATTCCTTGGGCGACGCCAATTGCTCGAGGCCCTCACTCTCCCTCAACCGCAACCACAACCCCCTTAAACGCCGGCGTTTTACTCTGTGGGTCGAGCTTACGACTCACCAGCACGTTGGCCTCGGGATAGTACATCGCTAGGTTGCCGGGGCGGATTTCCTCGAACGGATGCAAACCGATGCCGTGCATCGAACCTGCAGGACCATGGATGGTTACGGTTGCTGAAACATCAAGGCCGAGTCGGGTAATATCGTCGGGATGGATGAGTACCACGTCTCGACGCGGTACGTTTCGATACAAATCGTTCTCTTCGTAAACGACCGTATTAAATTGGCCTTCGCTGCGGATGGTCATCAGCCGCATCTCGTTTTTTCCTTCGCCAGCCAGCGGCGGCAGGTCGTGCGTATGAAGCGTTGCGCGACCATCGGGGGTGGGAAATTTTGGCTCGTGAAAAGCTCGCCCATCGACCAGGAATTCTTCTTTCGTTTTGTCGATCGTAGCAACCTTTTCGTAGCCGGGCACGATCGCGGCGATCGCTTCGCGAATTCGGCCCGTGTCGCGCATGGATTTCCAATCAATCGGAGAATCATCTACGGTGCCAAGCAATTGCTCCGCAACGGTTGCAATGACTTCAACCTCGCTGCGCGGACCTGCCAATCGAGACGGGCCGCCGTCGCTCAGTCGCACCAGGCTAAACATCGATTCTTGCGTGGTAGGCTGCGGCTCTTCGTCGCGAGCCAAGACGGGAAGGATGATCGTTTCGCGGGCTAAGCCGTAAGCGTGACCCGTGTTTAATGTCGTGTTGAGGTAGACGGCCATGTCGAGATTGCCGAGGGCCTGTTCTGCAAAACGGGAGTCGGGATTCGAGCCATAAAGATTGCCGCCCAGGCAGAACCCAAATTTCAGTTTGCCACTCGCGGCACCTTCCATACACTCCATCGTGTCGAGGCCCGTGGTCGTGGGGAGCGAGACGTCGAAATGATTTTGTAGACGTTCAAAAATGGCATCTTTGAGCTTCGGCGTAACACCAACCGAGCCGATGCCCTGCACATTCGAGTGCCCTCGAATCGGCATCAAGCCGGCCCCCGGACGGCCGACCATCCCACGTAGTAGCGCCAAGTTGGCGATCGCCTGCACGTTTTGCACTCCGTGGACATGATGGGTAATCCCCATGGTCCAACTAAAGACCGCGTTCTTCGAGCGAGCATACCGCTCGGCAATCGAATCGATCTGCTCCTTCGTTACGCCGCTCTTCTCGAGAATCTCCTCCCAGGAGGTGTCGCCCAATTGCTGTGCAAGTTCTGGCCAGCCATTGCAAGCCGTTTCGAGAAACGTCGAGTCGTGGTCGCCCATTTCGACGATCCGTTTGGCGATGCCAGCGAGCAAGGCAAGGTCACCGCCAATGTGTGGCTGGACATAGAGACTTGCGATCTTGCTGCCGAGCAGCAGACTTCGCGGGTCGCTGGGAACACTGAAATTGACGAGACCCGTTTCGACAATCGGATTGATGACAATCACTTCGCCGCCGCGCCGGCGAACTTGCATCAGGGTGCGCATCAGCCGAGGGTGATTGCTGGCCGGGTTGCCGCCGATGACAAACACCAAGTCGGCTTCATCAAGGTCGTCCAAAACAATCGTCGCGGTGCCGCTGCCGGTTACGCTCGTGAGCCCGACGCCCGAGGCTTGATGGCAATAGTAGCTGCAGTTGTTGACATTGTTGGTGCCGTAGATGCGAGCGAACATCTGCAACAAAAATCCGGCTTCGTTGCTGCTGCGTCCGCTGAAATACCAAAACGTTTCGTCGGCCGACAGCTCACGCAGCTTCAGCGTGATTCGCCGAAAAGCGTCTTCCCAAGAGATCGGCTGAAACCGTTGCAGTTGTGGAGTGAAAAGGACCGGCTGCGTCAGCCGGCCCGAATTTTCAAGCTCACGAGGCGAGAGGCGCTTGAGCGTCTCGGGAGTATGCCCCTGCCAAAACTCAGCCGGAATCGCCCCTTGCATATCAGCAACCATCGCCTGCAACGACTTCTTGCAAACCTCAGGAAAGTGGCCCGCTTCGTTGACCATGCCACCACGTTGGCCGCCCATGCCCAGCGCACAGGTCTTGCAGGCATTTTTGCTGCGCATGGCCTTCCAAAGTTTCAGCAGCCCCCCCACTTCTCGGGCTTTGCGAAACGTATAGGCCACCGCAGGCCAACCACCACCGGTACGCACTTTTTTCATAACTTAAAACAACTGACGCGAGAGGATTTTTGATTTCGGCCGCGAACTTTTGGCTAGTATCTAGTGATTCGCCACCAATTCCGATAGGTTAGCATTCACGAAGCCCCATTGTAGCACGCCTCTCCGAGTCGTGAATCGCCGACACGAAGTGTCGTACCCCAAGACAGTCGGACGCACCAATTCCCTATGCTAGACTCCCTAGAAATCCAGCCGGTCTCTCAGCCAATTCGCGCCACCGTGCGCCCTCCCGGGTCAAAGAGCATTACCAATCGATCCTTGGTGTGCGCCGCCTTGGCCGAGGGAACTTCGACGCTTCGTGGTGCACTGGAGAGCGAAGATACGCAAGTGATGATTGGTGGACTCCGGAAGCTTGGAATCCCGATCGAAGTCGAGGATCAGGGCGAAACTTTGGTGGTCCAGGGGTGCCAAGGCTTGCCGCCTGCGGCCAGCGCTGAGGTTTTTGTCGAAAACAGCGGGACCACGATCCGATTTCTGACGGCCCTAGCGACCTTAGGCCGTGGCACCTTTCGCTTGGACGGGATTGCCCGGATGCGTGAAAGGCCCATTGGCGATTTGGCCGCTGCCCTTCGGCAGTTGGGCGCTAAAGTCACATGCGAAGGCCCCGGCGACTGCCCGCCGGTCGCGATGGTGTCCGACCGACTTCCAGGCGGCGAAGCGACCATCCGCGGCAACCTCTCGAGTCAGTTTCTCAGCGGCCTGCTTATGGCTGCCCCTTGCGCTCAAGAGACGGTAACCGTCCGAGTCGAGGGGACGCTCGTTTCGATTCCGTATGTGCGGATGACCCTGGAAGTGATGAGGTCGTTTGGCGTCGAACCGCAGGCAGCCGCCGATTTTTCGGAGATCGCCATTTCTGCCGATTCTTCTTACGCTGCGTGCGAGTACGCCATCGAGCCCGATGCGTCGGCGGCTAGCTACTTTTGGGCGGCCGCGGCGGTGACGGGTGGCGAGGTAACGGTCTCGGGGCTCACGAAAAGCAGCTTGCAAGGAGACGTTGCGTTTGTCGATTGTCTTGCAAAAATGGGCTGCGACGTGCGTTACGGGGAAGACGACATCACGGTTTTAGGAAAACCACTACATGGTATCGACGTCGACATGAACGCGATCAGCGACACGGTGCAAACATTGGCCGTGGTCGCATTGTTTGCCAAAGGTCCGACGAGGATTCGCAACGTCTCGCATATTCGGCACAAGGAAACCGATCGGATTTCCGCGTTGGCAACCGAGCTACGCAAGCTGGGGGCGGTCGTGGTCGAAACCGACACGGGGCTCGATATCGATCCAGGACGAGCAAGAGTTGCCGTGACTGAGACCGCTGAGATCAAAACCTACAACGATCATCGGATGGCGATGAGTTTTGCAATCGCAGGCCTCGTTCAGCCCGGAGTGGTGATTTGCGATCCAGGATGCACCGCGAAGACCTACCCGAGGTTCTTTGAAGACCTCGAAGCAGCCCGATAGCAATCAGCCGAGGCTTCCTGTTGGGAATTTTGCGGAAGTACGAGCCGCAGCCGACGCAAGGATCAATTCTTCTGCACGGTCGATCAGCGAAATTCCCGATTCCATCGGATCAAAGTCATCAGCACTGGAATCGATGGCGCAAAAGCTTGCGGCACAGTGTTGGCAAGAGACTTTCTTCCCCAAGTACTCAACGCGAACCTGAAGGGTTCTGCCACAAGTGGGGCATTCTTGAACGTAATAGGTCGAACACGACATCTTAT
>JAADIN010000062.1 GCA_013151315.1 Planctomycetota bacterium
GCAGGGACGGTTAATTGAATCTCTTTTACTTCGTCTTCAGCAAGCTTGATCTTGAATCGCCCCTTCTTCGACCATTTTAATTCTTTGCCTTCAGGCGTATTGAGCACCAGCGCGTTGCTGGGGCCTTGTCCGCTTTCGTGCCAAACTTGAAACTCCAACTCCTCGCCTGCAGGAACATTGGCGATTTCAAACGACCCGTCGGGGCCCGTGACCGCACAGTAACCGTTGCTACGCATCACGACGTAGGAACTCATCCAGGGATGGATGCTGCAAACGGCACTCACGGGCATCGCTTCTTCTTTTTGCGGTGTGTAGTCGACCGACTCGTTGGCAGGAATCGTCTGATTAAAACTGTTCTTGCCCGAGATGTTGGTGTTGTGCCCTACCGGATCGCTGTTCTTTAGCTCGAGCGTCTGACCAATGGTCATCGGCAGCACATGCGTCAAGAAGACGCACGCTTTTTGGTCGAATAGGACTTTGTCATTGGTAGGTTGAGCCGACTCGTGGACTCGCGAGACTTTGCGAACGTAAATCGCGACGTTGGCGATTCCCTTGGTCTCGGAATCAACCAGCAGCGTTTCCTGCAGCGGCGCTTTTCCGTCGATCGTGCAAGTCGCTTGGTCTTTGTTGGCGTTGTAAGGTGCCATGGTCGGGGGCGTGCCATCGAAGACAAACCGGCCTTTGATGGTTGCCCAACCAGTGCCTGCCGGGGCGGCTGCCTCGGCAGAGCTGGCCTCGCCGGCACCGCTGGAAAGCGACTGGCGAATCTTGGCGGCCGAGGTCGCATCGGCTACAGGGCCAATGTCTTCGCTCGGACGACAGCCGGTCGTACCGGTCAAGGCGATAAGGATCGCCAGTTGCGCGGCTCCGCTCTGCAGCCGTTTTCGTTTTGTGGTGCTTGTGTTGGCCATGTTTTTTGTTTGTTTCCGACGTTGCCGTCGGCGCTAACGGCTGTTGGTTTGCTTACTTGCCCAGGACGGCGGGTTTTACTTTGATTTCGCCCAGGTCGAGGGTTTCTCCCAGGTCGAGGGTTTCTCCTGCCGGGATCGTCAATTTCGCGCGGCCTTTTTTACTCGTTTTCCCGCCCTCGAAAGGCATGTTCTTCATGTTTCCTTTGGCTTCATGCCAAAAAATGAATTCGTGTTCGCCTGCGGGCAGGTTGGCGATCTCAAAACTTCCATCTGGTGCCGTGACGGCCATGTAGGGATGATCGCAAATCAGCATATAGGCTTTCATCCAAGGATGGATATTGCAAGCGAACGACGAGGGGTACGACTCCCGTTTCTCAAAAGTCTTCGTCAGCGGCGAATCGTTCGGAACGATCTGATTGAATCCAGGGTTTTTGATGACCGTGAGATTGGTGTTATGGGCCACCGGATCGGAATTGCGAATTTCGAGCGTCTGTCCGGTCCTCAACACGATGGCATGAGGTTCAAACCGACAACCCTTGTTGTCGACCACTACGGGCTCGGCATCGGCAGTCTCTAGGTCGGGGTGGATCTCAACCGTCTGTTTTTTCTTGAGACGCAAGTAGACATAGACGTTGGCCAGCGAACCGTCTTCGCCGACGACGATTGCTTCGTCGACCAAATTGTGTTTACCGCAGAATTCCGGATCTTTGTTGGCATTGATTGCTGCCGCCTCGCCGGCGTTGCCGTCCAGCACAAATCGGCCTTTGAGCGTGCCCCATTCGGCAGCGCTGGCCAAAGTAGTCATCGCAAGGACGAGGCAAAAGCTAGCCGCTAGGTAAGCGATTCGAATGGTTGGTTTTTGAGTATTCATAGTCTTTTCATTTCCCTTCTTCGTTCGATGAAGCATTTTCTTCGGCACCGCCTGCGGCAGGTGCAGCCGCTTCGACCAGCGGACTGACCGAGGTCTGCTGACGGGTGTAAACATCGTAATTCATCAGCAAGTCGATGAGCCCATCAAGCTGTTCGACGCTGGTCCCATGGAATACGTCCTGGGAAATTCCACCCGCGAAAGGAATGTTAACCGGCATGCCCGTGTAAGGCAAAGTTCTCTTGGGGTTGGCAACCCAATCGCGAATATATTCAGGTCGCAAGCGGCGATAGACCTCGGCCAAGTTGGGCCCAAAGGTAGCTGGGTCGCCTTGCGGTACAAAATCACCGACTGCGTGACATTTGACGCAGTAGTTGCTATTGACCACGATGTCCATCGCATTGGAAAGCCGATCGGCTTCAAACTTGGCAAGATAGCTGGCCCGTTGTCGCGATTTGTATTCGTAAGGGAATTCGGCACCCGAGACTGCCGCAAAATAGTCGACCAACTTCGCCGCATCGTCCGAAGACATCCGGAAGTCGGGCATGCGCATCAGCGCGGCCGGACGAATTGCCGTCGGGTCCATCAAGAAGCCGTGTAGCCAATCGGTCTGAACCTTATTGCCCTCGTCCATCAAAGGCGGCGGCAACCAACCCCATGCCTCCGAACCCTTGACTTGAGGGTTCGCCTCTTTGGCCTTCGCAATGGCTCGTGGATACAAATACCGGGCCAGCGTACCGCCCCAGCCAGGATGGGCAGTGCCCTCGGCTGGGCCGTAGCCTTCGGGGTTGGCCGGAACCATGAGGTCCTGAACCCCTTGCAGCCAAGGATTGCCTTCGAGCACGCTATCGCCCCAAAGCGTAAACAAATAGTACGGGTCCGACTCGTCATCGTCAGGCTCGAGCAGCAGTCCATCTTCGTCGACGCGGTCGGCCTGGCCCGTCTCTTCATTGAGCACCGGCATCCCACGCAGCGTTGCACTGAACATGCCACGCGAATCTTTTTTCAGCGAAGCGGCAATCTCGGGGTCCGAAAAATGCTTGGCCAAGAACGGGAAGTCGACCACCTCGGATTGCGAATCAAAAGTCCCCTCTTCGAACGCCAAGTCCCATTGCTCCATGCGCATCGTATGGCAGCCTGCGCAGTTGAATTTCTCGAGCACCTGCCGTCCCTCGACAATTGCCTTTTGGCGCGGGTCGGGGTCGTAAATAAGTTTTTGTGCCGGCGGCTCGTTGACCAAGCCGAGTACGAAAGTAATGATCGCCTCGCGCTGGTCGTCGGTAAGCGGGAACTTGGGCATCCGCAGACGCTCGTTGTACCCTTTGTTCTTCATTGTCTTGTAATCGAAGCTACGCGGCATACGCAGTTTCTGCCAAATGAAGCCGTCACGCGAGTGGCTGTTGAGCGACTGAATGTAGTAGCTCGTGTCGGGATCGAAATCCGCCGGATCGAGATGGCCGTGCGAGACATGCTCGTCGTCTTTGCCGTGAACGCCATGTCCATCATGCGAACCGGAAGCCGGATTGCCGGGGCCTTCTAAGAACTTGTGAATGTTCTCGAACGCCAGCTTTGAGGTTTCCTTGCGTCCCCACTCGGCGAGCGTGGTGCCAATCGGCTTGGCCCCTTCAAAACCGGGAATGTCGTGGCAACCAAAACAGCCATGTTTGCTGATCGAACGTCGGGCGACATACTCCTGAAGTTTTGCGACGTGGTTTTCGCTGGTCATCCCGAGCAAGATTTTTTCGTCGGATTTTAGCTTCGACCCCATGTGGTCGGGGAAACCCTCTTGGACGAATTTCGCAGCACTGGCCGCGGGAATCGCGTCACTGGTGATCCACTCCTGGGCCAAGTCTTCCAAAGCCTCGAGTTCGGCAGGCGACCAATTTCGTTCCACGGATGCAGGCTTCCAATCGGTGGCCCCGCTCAGGAGGAACTCACGAATGTCGGCCGCCGGATCGGTGATTTTTCCTGTTGGCTTTCCTGTTGCATCTTTTTCGGCAATCGGATCAAGGAACAAATTGGGCATCTTGGTGCGGACGTGGTAGCGGTGAGGCTGCTTGATCCACGAGTAGAGCCACTTGGTGCCTTTTTCAGATTGGAACTTGGCACTGACTCGCGACAGGTCGGGCCCCTGGTCGGCAGCGATGCCGGCAAAGCCTTCGTGCGAATGGCAGGCCAAGCAGCCACGCGACTCGAAGAGCCACTTTCCACGTTCAGCAGAAGCCGTTTCGGTCACTTCCGCGGGCGGCTGGAGGTAATCAAAATCGTTGCTATTGGCGAGCAAGAACTCGGCCATGGCCCGAATTTCGACCGGCTCGTAGCGCACCGATTCAGCCAGTTCGTCGGAGTCTTCGGGGTCTTGTAGATGCTCGTGCAGTCCGAAGAACTGTGGCATGCGGGTCGAAGGCCGGAAATCCGCAGGCTGCGAAATCCAACTGTGCAGCCAATCGAAATCGACTTTGGAATCTAAGAATCGCAAGCTCGGGCCCGCCTTGCGGTATTTGCCAGGAGCATCGACATTTTTCAGGCCATCGGCCAGCTTGTGCGTAGCTGCGGTGAGTGTTGCCTCGTCGGCAGCGGCGTCTTGTTTCAAAGTAGTGAAAAGCTGACGACGAACGGCATCGTTACTAGGTGTGGCGACAAGCGCCTCGGCCCAAAGGCGTTGCTCTTCACTGAGACCATCATCCTGTAAAACTTGCGCGGCCACTTCGCTCCGGTTGGGCTCAAGACGTACATCGGGACCGACGCGCCGATCGGGCCCATCAAAGCCATTGACTTCGTGGCAGCCAAAACAGCCGAATTTCTCAACCAGCGACCAACCTTCGACCAGCTTCGGTGCCGGCGGATCGGGGAAACGCTCGCTCGCGACCAACGAACCTTTTTCGTGGTGACATTTCAGGCAGTTGCTTTCGACAAAGCGGTTGGGCTTCATCGGGAAAATCCAATGGTGGTTGTCAAACCAACCGAACTCACCGGCCCACTTCGCTTGCTGTTCCGAATCGTTCGGCGTATGCGAGGTCCAAGGGAAAGAAGTTCCGCTTCCCTGGCCATCATGACAAACGGTGCAGCCCATCTCTTTTTCGAGATGCGGACTCGAGTCGGTGAGGTACAAATCCAAACGTGGGTGGGAAGTGAACGGATGGTCCAGCCCCCGGCGAATCGACAGGCTGGC
>JAADIN010000090.1 GCA_013151315.1 Planctomycetota bacterium
AGTATGGGCTGGAGCCCCATGTCTGGTCAGACGATCTCGAAAACTTTTACTCGAAGACCGATGCTTTTTTGTACGAAACGCTAGTTTGGAACCGCACGCATGCAAAAAACAAGATGCGAAGCTGGATAGGTGCTCATCTTCAAGCCTATCAATCTCAAGAACCCGATCGTACGTTGCGTATTCTCTCTTTCGGAGATGGTCTGGGTATTGATGCCTACTACTTGGCAATGCTTGGGTACGAGGTGACCTATTTCGACCCTTCTGAATCATGCACCTATTTTGCCAAGAAAATTTTTACCCGTGGGAAGCTTCAGATTGAGATGCTTTCTGATCCCAAAAACCTTGAAGATCAATTTTTTGACGCGATTGTTTGTTTAGATGTTTTAGAGCATGTCCAAGACCCATCTTTGTTGGTTGGCTGGCTGTGCAAGTACCTCAAACTGCGGGGCCGCTTTATTGTGCATGCCCCCTTCTTCTATCTGGACCCGAGTGTTTCCACGCATCTTCGATCCAACCTATGCTTTAGCGGGGACACCAAAAGGCTTTATGCGCCTCACGGCTTGGCCCCCATTGCTGCCGAGTTTTTTTGGAATCCGTTAGTTCTTGAGCTGCAGACCGATTTACCTCTCCGTTCGCGGCTCTCCTGGCTAGCCAAGGTCGGGGGGGCGCTTCTCTCGGTCGGCCGAACATGGCCCTGGCCCCACATGATGATGTCTCGTCAGATTGCAAGAGACGATGCGCTGCCAAAGAGGGTTGAAGGATTGGAAACAGGCAACTAACGGGCAGCGAATTTGCTCTCTCGCAAGATGTTTTGTTCGAGGATGTCGTAGCCGACACCGCTAACGAATCCACTTTGCAATCAAAAATCCGTAAGCTACTGTAATTTCTCAGCGTTTATCTGTGTTTTTTTAAGGAACCGCGGCGTCGGTCATTTTGATTTCGAGATGAACTCGGAGCGACTGCTCGTCGAGAACCAGATCGCCTTGTAGGCCTCGGAACCAAGTGAGCAGTGGCAACTGAAAATCCTCGGGCACCTCGGTGAGCAGGTGGCGATTGCCGGTGGGAAGTGCTGTCGAGGCCCATGTTTCGAGCCCCAGGTCGGGTGCGAACAATTGGTACTCGCCGCCGAGCGGACAGACGAACTGGCCATCGACTAGCCGCTCGGCAAAGGCGCGGCACTCGTCGCGCGGAACTTGCAGTTGGTTGGCCAAGGCGTTCATCAGCCGGCTGGCGGCGACCGAGGTTTCGCGAGCCCGCTTGTAGCCAAAGGCGTTGACCGTTTGGGCGAGTTGCTTGCCGGTGAGGTCCTCGATTTTCAAACGAATTTGGGCGGGGCGCTCGGCCGGCTCGAAAGCGAGTTGAGGCAAAACCTGTTCGACGACATCGGGTTTGAAGGAGAGAAGAAAAAACTCGTCGCTCTTCGCTTGCCAGATTTCGCCGTTAGCTTGCTCCGGCTTTTCGCCTGCCGGGGGAGTGGAACCGGCGAACATTTGCAGTAGTCCAGGCTGGGGCCATGCGCCGAGGTAACCGCGGACGAGCTCCGCCGGTGCTGCGCCGGGCACGACTGCGCCGCGCTGGACGACCAACGGAGAACGAAAATCTTGCAGCGCGCCGAAAAGAAGATGGGGCTGTTTTTTGCCGCCAAGTAGGGGAACGGAAATGTTGAGCACCGCCTGCGCCGAGACGACGTCTCCCGCGACGGGGGCCAACTGCTGATCGGACGGTTCGCCGAGAGATTCTTTTAGTTTCCCGAGTTTGAGGCCTGCGATGGGCATGAGCAGGGCATCGACCGTCAGCGTCTCGCCCTGGTCGTTGGGCACTCGCTTTATGCTCACGGCAATCGGTGGCATTTGGCCAATGTCGGCTTGGTAGCGCGCGAGGTGCTTGTTGAAGGCTGTCGCTTCTTTGGAGGAGACTTCCTCGACCCGCATATCGGCGACAGGCAAAAAGTACCCGACGGCACCCCGTTGTGAATCGAGCCAGCCGGAGTCGGTCTCCGTCAGTTCACTTCCATCGATGCGCGTAGCAAAACCTGAGGGCAAGACGCCTGCGGAAATCAGCTCGTCGCTGGTCGTGGCTACAATCCCCTCGGTTGATGCCACGTGCTTGGCGAGTTCTAAGAGATGGGGCTGGCGAGCTGACTGTACCCGGCGCCGGGTTTCGGTCCAGTAGTGAGGGCTGCATAGGTTTTGGAAAAACTTCTCGGAGACAAACGCAAACAGCGTATCTTCTCGATCAACCGGCAACTGCCGACGGACGTTTCGGAAACTGGGCAAATCGGCCAACGAGCGCTCGCCCTGCCCTGCCTCCAGAAAACGCTCAGCCAGTCTGCGCGAGGTGGTGACCAAATGAAAATCTCCGGTGCGGGCATAATACGATCGAACGCGACCATCAGGTGTTGCGACAAGCGAAACCTTTTGGCCTGCGAGTTCTAGGGTCGATTCTTCGGCGTCGTCGAATTTTTTGAGTGCCGCACGACGTTGATTTATCAAGTCGTTCGAGATTAAAAAGCTGTTCTTCGCCTGAAAGAGGATGCCGATGGCTGCCCCTTGGCCCAGGTAAGGGTCGAGGCCAATGATCGCGGCATCGGCGATCACCTGAGGGCCTAACAGTTTGGCAAAAGCCGATTCGCGGACTGACAACTGTTGCTCGATTCGCTTGGCGGCGCCGCGATCGATGCCGCGGCGCGAGATCATATTGCCCAGGTCGCCTTGCCATTTTTTGTTGAGGTCGCGGAACCAAAAATAGTTTGCGAAGTTGCCGAAGCGGATGTAAAAACATTCTTCGGGGACGTGGGCAGCGATTGGTTCGATGGGGATATCGGCGAGGGCGTTCTGCGAAACCGCAAGCGGGGACCAGGGATTGGGCTCGGGTAAAGGTTGCATTTGGGATGCCTCGCTGTCGCCATCTGCCAGCATTTGGCGGTCGACTCGCAGTTGATACGACTCGCTGACGAACAGTTCATCGAAAGCGCTCGACTGTTTTTGATTCTTCCAGGGAAGGATGCTTTTTTTGTTTTTGGGGATCGTTAGATTGAGACGGCGTGCGAAGGTAGCGACCAAAAAGTTCTCGGCGATGGGTGGGTACTGCGGATCGCTTTGCAGGCGCTGCCAATGTTCGGAGTATTGTTTCCACCATTCGTCGAGCAGCCGACGGTGTCCGCGTTCGTTGGTTTGTGGATTAACGCGCACCGCTTGCTCGTTCGGGGTGAACGGTAGCAGGTCGAACGGTTCGTTGCCCCGAAACAGATAGTAGATCGTGACCGAACGCGGAGTCTCCACTTTCAGCAGTCGGCGCAAGATGCGGCGCGCGGGCTCTTCTTTGAGCACCGGATAGATCGCCCTGCCCTCGGCTTCGATCACGGTAAATCGTTCGTCGCTGAGCGGCAACGACGGTTCGCCTCGAAAGACGTCGACCGTGACGCGTCCGACACCAAACGGCTGGCCGACAAACGCCTCCGACCGAGGGGCAGCCATGGTTTGGTTGGTCGAAACGAGCAGCAGTGCCAGAAAAATCAGTTTTTTTGTTTGAGCGTAAAGCATGGGAGGCTGGAGGTAAGAGGCGGGAGGCGGTAGATTGAAACATCACGCCCCTACAGCCTAATCGTTACCGCCTTATGTCTCCAGCCTCCAAACTCTCCTCAATTCCCCGTTTCTCACTGCGAACGATCTTGGCGGGCGTCACGGTATGCGCGGTTTTCTTTGTGATTGTGGGGGCGGCCTTGCGTGGAAACGCCTGGGCGGTTGTGATTACCGTCGGGGTGCTCAGTCTCTTGGCGACGCTAGCGGTCCATGCAGTTTTTTATGCTTTGGTTACCGCTTTTGGGAAAATTGTCGGGGCCAAGATTTCACCGGCCCGAACGAGCCAAGGCGGGATGCAATCAAGCACCGACGATCAGGCAGGACTTTAACATGGGCAATACGAGCACGATGCGCTATACAAGCACGACGCGCAAGCGAGTGAGTCTTTGTGCGTTGATGGACTCACTCGCGCGTCGTGCTTGTATTTGTGTTACCTGCGTAAAGCGATTTTCTTGGCGCTGGTCGGTGGGTGCGCTGTTTTTGATGGGAGCGCTTGGGCCGTGACTGGAGGTCTTGCCGCTCTGCCGCCTACGATTCCAAACGGCACGGTGCCCTACTCTACCCAATCGGGCCTGCGAATTGACATCGACACGACTTGGGTTGGTAATCGCGGCTATCGACCGGTGCAGGTGACTTTCTCTTCGGCGAAGCCCCTCGTGGCCGATACGCAGATCACCGTGCGTTTTCATGCTTGCTTCTGGAGTAATAAGCAACGATCGATCGCCGTCGAACAAGATCTCGAAATGCCGCAAGGGGCAAGCGAGGTTTCTGTAACGCTACTTGTTCCGAAGCATGTCGATTGGTACGGCTATGGTTGGGAAGTTTGGGTCGATGGGAAGAAAGATAAACAACTCATGTCTCCGACGACGGGATTCAATCAGGCGAATGCCGGCGGTGGCCAATATGCGGCCTTGATTCTCCAAAACAAGATAAAAGGCCCGCTCGCTACCATGCCAATTCCTCCTTCCCTTGCACAGATTGATGCATTGTCTCCTAGCTTTTCTCAGCTTCCAGAAAAATGGATCGGCTACACCAGTCTCGATATGGTCATTGCTACGACAGATGACTTGGAACAATGGCGTAAGAACTTTCCCGAAAGGCTTGTCGAAATGTTGCGCTGGGTTCGCGCTGGTGGTAATCTTTGGGTGTTTGGGGTTGGTGAAGAATACGAAAAGCTTGCTCGGGCCGAGGCAAGCCTCGGGCTAAATTTGTTGGAAGGTGCGCTCGAGCAGCGGGGTTGGCGCGCTTTGCCGCTGGGTTCGTCTCGGCGGGGGGCCGATGCGCTGGTGATGCTTGATGGTCGTGGTGAAACCGATTCCGCTGCCGACTCGCGGAAGTGGTTTGTGGCCAGAGCCCACGGCATGGGGACGATTACCGTATTTCCGAAGCCTCTCAGTGAACTTATGCCTCAAGAGCAGAACTCGACGGGTAGTCCTGTCATGCAAGCCATCGAGCAGTCGCTGCTCAGCGAACGTCTCGCTTGGGGACGGCGGCATGGCAACGATCCGGGACAGGAGAATCCAGGTTTTAATGAATTGCTGATTCCTGATGTGGGGGCCGCCCCGGTTTTTGAGTTTCAGTTGCTTATCTCCCTGTTCGTCCTCGGCATCGGGCCGCTGAACTATTTGGCTCAAACAGCGAGGGCGGTTGCCGTGGATGCTTGTGACCGTTCCCGTAGCGGCAGTGGCGGCCACGCTGTTGCTGTTTGCTTACGGAATTTTGTCAGACGGTTTTGGTGTGCGTGTTCGAGCGCGCAGCATAACGCTCCTTGATCAAGCCGCCGGCGAAGCGGTTTGCTGGGCCCGAACCTCGTACTATGCGGGGCTCGCTCCGGCCGAGGGGCTTTTAATGCCTGACGACACGGTCGTTTACCCGATTCGCCCTTCTCATTCCTCAGCAAGCAACGGTTTTGGGCGGCAGTATGGTCGAGATCAACGCGAAGTCGAGTGGGACGAACAGCAAAGGCTGACTCGCGGCTGGCTCGCCTCGCGTACGCCAACGCAGTACCTGTCGATCGCTGCCCGTGCCTCGAAGAAAGGGCTTCGGTTCGAACCCCAGGAAAACGGGCTTTCGGTGAGCAATGAGTTGGGCATCGAAATCATCTGGTTGGTTGTGCAAGACCATGACGGGAAATTTTATGTTGGGGAAAAAATTGACGCGGAAGGTTCTGGGCGGCTTGCGCCAACCGAGATGATTGCCGCGATGGCGAAGTTGCGAACCTTGATCACAGAAAACATTCCTGAATTGCCGACGGGGTTTGTGGTAGCTCTAAGTCGTGGATACGCGAGGCAACTCTCGCAAAATTTCTCGCTTTCGAGCAGCTTGATGGAGGCACAAATCAATTCGGTCGTTTCTCCACTCGTTAAGGGCTGGGGCAATGGCGCCTACGTGGCAATTACGGCCGCTGGTCCCGAGCTTTCGCTTGGCGTAGACGATGCGATCGAGTCGGGCAGCTTTCATGTCGTTCGAGGGAGTTGGCCCGAATGAATAACGAGAACGGCTTTCATGACAATGGACACCGCCCGCTGATTGAGCTCCGCCGGCTGCATCGCTACTTTGGCGAAACGCGAGCGGTCGAAGACATGAGTTTTGAAGTCTTTCCGGGCGAAGTCTTTGGTTACATCGGTCCCAACGGGGCCGGCAAGACGACCAGCATGAGGATTCTTGCGACGCTCGACGAGCCGACTGCCGGCGATGCGTTTGTCGATGGCTTTTCGGTGATCGACGATCCTGATCGCGTCCGCCGGCGGCTCGGGTTCATGCCCGACTATTTTGGTACGTATCAGAACGTCAATGTGCGCGAGTATCTCGACTTTTTTGCGAGGGCGTACGGGCTGCGAGGCAAAGAGCGGAATCGCTCGATCGACTCGGTGATGGAATTTACCAAGCTCGACCGTCTGGCCGAAAAGCCGATCGATGGTTTATCCAAAGGCATGAAGCAACGGCTTTGCCTGGGGCGAACGATGATTCACGATCCGGCAGTTCTCATTCTCGACGAACCGGCCGCCGGGCTCGATCCGCGTGCTCGAATCGAGCTGCGAGAGATGATTGCTGAGCTTGCGCAGATGGGCAAAGCAGTTTTGATTAGCTCGCACATTCTTACCGAGCTGGCCGAGATTTGCGATAAGGTCGGCATCATCGAGACCGGGCAACTGCTAGCTGTGGGAACGGTCGACGAAATCAGCGCCCAGAGCCAAGCCAAAAGTCGGGTCCGGCTTCGCGCGTTGGGCGACGGGCAACCGCTCGTCGACTGGCTCGCCAGGCGAGATGACATTTCGGAATTAACCGCCGAGAGCGAATTGCTTTCGTTCAATCATGAAGGCGGGCAGGCGGAGCAGGCGCTCTTGTTACGCGAAATCATTGGCGCAGGATTCGAAATCGTCGAGTTTGCCAGCAAAACCAAGAGTCTCGAAGATGTTTTTCTGCATGTGACCGAAGGGAGAGTGCAATGAGCAGTCTCTCTCGTGTCGTGACTTGGCTCGAAGCAATTGCCGATCGGGCGAACCCGATTTTGGTGAAGGAGACTCGGCAGGCGCTCAAAAGCCGGCAGTTTGTGTTGACGTTTTTGATCGTGCTGATCGCCTGCTGGATTGGCTTTGCGGTCGTTGCGATCGCGCCGAATGTCTATTACGGAGCCGAAGGAGGCTCGATGCTGATCGTCTACTGCGCGATCTTGGCGTTTCCGCTGATGCTGATCGTGCCCTACACGGCCTACCGCTCGTTGGCGGCCGAGCAGGAAGACAACACTTATGATTTGCTTTCAATCACGACGCTTACTACCGGTCAGATTGTCACAGGAAAACTGGGAAGCGCGGTCGTGCAGATATTGGTCTATCTCTCGGCGGTCAGCCCCTGCATCGCGTTTGCCTTTCTGCTGCGTGGCATCGACGCGCTGACCATCGCCGTGCTGCTCGTCTATTTCGGGTTGGCTTCACTTGGTCTTTCGATGTTGGCCCTGTTGGCGGGGACGGTTGCCAAGGCTCGCTACACTCAGGTGATCCTCTCGGTACTCTTGATCCTCGGACTGGCGCTGGCCTTTTTTCTTTCGATCTCTTTGGTGGGCTGGGCGTGTTCATTCAACAAAGCTATTCCTTCCTGCTTACCCCTGGGTATTGGGTTGGCAACTTGGCTTTTCTTACGGTCTACGCAACGACTTTTGCGTTGATTCATGCGGCGGCATCAGCGCAGATTGCGTTCAATAGCGAAAATCGATCGACGCCTCTGCGTCGGATTATGCTTATCCAGCAAGCCTGTTTTTTGGGGTGGATAGCAGCTGCGATTCTCTACGAAGACGGGGAGATACAGGAAATCTATGCTGCCGTGTTCGTTTCGGCGGTGTTCCTCGGCATTTACTGGTACGTCATGGGCACGCTACTCACGAGCGAATGGCCCTACCTGTCGCGGCGAGTTCAACGCAGCTTGCCGCAAAGCAAAATGGGGCGGGTATTTTTCACCTGGCTCAATCCGGGGCCGGGAACGGGCTACATGTTTTGCGTGGCCAATCTGACGATGATTGCGGTGGTTGGCCTGGCTCTGGTATTTTTATTTTCTTCGATCGCAAGACCTTCCCCCTCTCTGGATCAGGTGGTTTATTTCTTGATTCTCGGTTGGTGTTATCTCGTGATTTTCCTTGGCGTAGGACGGTTGCTCATTAGTCTTGCGCGCCGTTTTGTGTTTATTTCGATGACCGCCGGGTTTTTGCTTCACATGATTTTGCTGCTCGCGGCATGTGGTCTGCCTCAGATTTTCTCCTTCATGTCGTTCTCTCAGCAGTACTATGTCCAGTACAGTCTGTTGCATTCCAGCAATCCGATCTGGACGCTCTACGTTTTGATCGACGAAGGCAGCATGTCGGTCGAGGCGTTTACGCTTTCTCTGATTCTCATCCCCACGGCACTGATTGTGCTGCTGCTGAACATGCGCACCGTTACTGCGGAGGTGCAATACCAGCGGAGTTTGCTACCAGCCCGGGTTGCCGAAGAAGAGGCCGAGCTGCATCCGGTGCCGGAAGCGGGGCCTAGCAACCCTTGGGAAGCATAGATTCTGTGAGCGCAGAAAACTCTTGAAGTTTAGTATTCTAGATTCACTTGCCAGCGTTGGCGGCCCCGTTGGAGCACTACCGCGGGGGGCTGGATCGAGATGACCTCGATGCCCGCTTCTTGGCTCCCTTCGGCCAAGGGCGATACGAGACCGTCGATCGAGAGAACCGCTCGCTGTCCGTCGACGTTCACAAAGCCCAATAGCTCGACGGCGTTGTCGATCCCGTCTGCCGATTGTTTGGCACCGCGTCCCCGGCGTTTGGGGGCGACAAACAATTCGACCCGACCGGGGAACGGTGGCTCGAAGGAATCGGCAACCGGTTGCGGGACACTTTCGGTTTCGTCGGTAGGAGCATCGTCTGGATTGGCCTCTTCCCCAGTCGGCACGATTTCCGCTTGCGGTTTCGCTGCGACACTCTCGACGACACTGTCTTCAACTAGAATCTCTTCCTGCGCACCACAACCACATAGGAGCAGACCGATTGCACCAAAAAGGGCAAGGAGCTGCGGAAGTCGGATTACGGATTGCGGAGAGGTCATCGAGAGATCGCTTGCCGAGGTTATGGTAAGTGGCTATGAAACCTACCACACCGCTAGAGTCCAAGCCTGCATTCCGACTCTGGACTCTCCACCCGAGACTCCGGATTCTTCGCTACAATCCGAAAATTCGTTTTAGGCCGCTCGATTTCGCGGTTTTTGAATTTTTCTTTGGGGCCGAGTCGACGAGCCTTTGCCGGCGAGCATCGGTGCCGCCGGTGGCTCGGTAGCGATCTTCAAAACCCTGGCGGAAGGGAGTGGGGCCTTGTAGCACCGAGGGAGGAGGCGTAGCAATTGTGTTGCCACGCAGCACCTGGCCTTCGACTTCGGGAAGGCGGATCAATTGATCGCCCAGAAGCGACTCGTCGGTAACAATTCCACAATTCGCCCCGTCGGGCCCCCCGCATCCTTCGGCTACGGGAATCCGAGCTAAGCGACAACTGACCGTTTCCTGAGCCAGGTACTCACGCGGCGCGATGGGGTCATCGTAGCCGATAATCTCGGGCTGGATGAAGACAATCAGCTCGCTCTCGCGCACGTTGGTATTGCGTGAACGAAAGAGCGGACCAATCAGCCGTGCGTCTTTGAGGAACGGGATACCATTGAATTCGCCCGTGTCGCTACGTAGACGCAAGCCGCTGAGGACGAGCGTCTGTTTGTTAGCGACGCGAACCGTGGTATTGGCAGTACGCGTATCAACAATCGGCTGATCGGTTTCTGTGCGCCCTGCTAGTCTGCCAAACTCTTGTTTAATGACCATGAGAACAGTTCCGTCGGAGGCGACCCTGGGCGTGACCTCCAGTGTGATCCCTACCTCCTTGAACGCCGTGGTTCCGATATTACCGCCGAGCGACGATTGCGTCAGCTGTTGGAAGGGAATTTCTTGCACGCTGCCCATGTCCGCGGTTTCGTTATCTTCAACGGTTACATGAGGAGATGCCAGCAGTCGAGCATCGTTGGCGTTTTGCAAAAACTGCCCTACGACCGCAATATCAAAGTTGCGAGTGAGACTCTGGATTGCGAAAACTCCGGTGTTTGGACCGGTAATCAAGGGAGTCGTGCCGGCGGTGATCGCCTCGGCAGTGCTGGCCGTACCACTGAATGGAACAGTTTGTGAGCCCAAGCCGACCAACTGCTGGAGATTTCCATCGGCGTCTAAGTTGTTTCCTTTGCCGAGGTTTGACCAATTGAACCCCAACTGTTCGATATCTTCCAAGCTGATGTCGTAGATGAGCGCGGTGATGCGTACTTGCGGTCGCGGGCGGTCGATCTTTCCCAGCACTCTGCGGACCATTTCTATATTCGAGGCGTAGTCGACGACGACCATGCGATTTTCGGCGGGCATGGTCGAAACTCGGCCAACCTGACTGAGGACTGCGGTAAGAGGTTCCTTGGCGTTGTCGACCGGGATGTATTGGGTTTTGAAATAGGCGACCTGGAGGCGTTTGTAACTTTCGGCAGGGACCCCACCGGTCGCCTTGGATGCCGCAGCGTCCATCTGGGCTACGAAATTTCGAATCGTCGCGACGCGGTCGGCGTAGTCGACGACCAAGATACTACGGGCCGACTCCAAGGCATGAATCTTTCCTTGATTGCTGAGCAGCAATTGGGCTCCAGCGACAATTTCACTCAAATCGCTATGCACGATCGGTATCGAGGCCGACTCGAAGAGTGGATTGGCACTGCCGACTTCTTGAGAGCGTTGCACGACCAGCGTGTCGCCAATGGCACGATAGCTGTAGCCATTGGCCAGCAGAATCGCATCGAGAATCTCTCGGAGGGGGGTGTTTCGGTAAACACAACTGACCGTCCCTTGGACTTCGGTACCGATCATGATGTTTACTTTCCAGCTCGCACCGATGGTGAAGAGAGCTTTCTCCATCGAGGCACCCTGCAAAGAAAGGTCGCCCCGTTCTTTCAGTGCCACAGCGAGCGGCACGAGGTGCGTTTTCGGGGCAGGAGCCGCAGGACTGGAAAGCTCTTGAGCGAGCAAGGCAGGCGCACCGGTCTGTGCAAAAGCGCACATTGCCACGAGAGAACACGCCATTATCAAGCGTGCTCTGCTGAGCAAGGTTTTCCTGCGGTCTTTGAGCATGTGTCCTCCCTGACACGTCTCTTCGTGAGTCTCGAGCTAGAAGCTAGCCCTTCGCTCCTTGCCTTTCTAAGGCAAAGAGCCACAGTTCCAATTCAACGGCTACCGCCTCGCCATGGTGGCCAACGCGGTGTAAAGCCAGCCGGCGCGGATAGGCAAATGTCTTTCCCTCGTGCAGTTTTTCTAGAAGTCCATTGATGTTGCCCATCGTTCCGTCGACGGTCAGCGCAATACTCCTTCGTACGAGGGTGAACGGGGTCTTCTTG
>JAADIN010000051.1 GCA_013151315.1 Planctomycetota bacterium
TGACATTCTTACGCATCGCAGAAATCGTCTCGCGGGCAATCACTCGCGTCCCAATCGCGGCCTGCAGCGCGACCTCGAACATGTGTCGCGGAATTTCCTTCTTCAGCTTTTTAATGACCGCGCGGCCGCGAATCTCCGCATCGCGCTTGTCGCAAACAATCGACAAGGCATCGACGCGCTCGTTCTTCACCAAAATGTCCATCCGTATCAAATCCCCCGGCTCGTAGCCCAACAACTCGTAGTCCATCGTGCCGTAGCCGCGCGTGACCGTCTTCAGATGGTCGTGCATGTCGTAGATAACATCGGCGAGCGCGATATCGTAGACAAGCATCGCGCGGGTCGGCGAAAGATATTCGGTACGCACATAAACGCCCCGGCGGTCGTTACTGATTTTCATCACGCCGCCGATGTACTCGGTCGGCAAGACAAAGCTCACCCGCACAATCGGCTGGCGAAACTCTTCGACGTCCCCCATGTCCGGGACATCTTGCGGAGTATGAATCTCCATCTCTTCGCCCGACGTGGTCGTAACCTGATAGGTCACATTCGGAGCCGTCTGAATCAGATCGACATCGGCCTCTTGCTCGAGCCGCTGCTGGATGATCTCCATATGGAGCATTCCCAAAAATCCGCAGCGGAAACCAAAACCGAGCGCATCGCTCGTCTCGGCCGAAAACTCGAAGCTCGGATCGTTGACCGCAAGTTTTTCGAGCGCGTCGCGTAGCTGCTTGAAATCCTGGCCATCGGAGGGGTAAAGCCCGCAAAAAACCATCCGTTTTGGTTCTTCGTATCCAGGCAACATCTCGGCCGGCTCGCCCGTTGCGACGCTAATCGTGTCGCCAACATGCACGTTGCCTAGCGACTTGATGTTGCAGATAAGATAGCCCACCTGCCCCGCACTAAGACTCTCGGCTGCGACGCGTTGCGGAGAAAAATTCCCCAATTCGACCACTTCATGCGTCGTGTTTTGTTGCAAGAATTTGATTTTCTGCCCTTTTCGCACCGTGCCGTTCATGATGCGCACATAGGTAATCGCTCCTCGAAACTCGTCGTAATGTGCATCAAAAACCATCGCTTGCAATGGCGCCTTGGGGCTACCTTCGGGAGCGGGTACCCGGTCGATCACCGCCTTCAAAACTTCTTCGCACCCTACGCCCGTCTTGGCACTGCAACCAAGCACGTCGTCCGGATCAACGGCCAAGGTCGACTCCATCTCTTCGCGCACTTCGTCGGGCCGAGCGTGGACCAGATCGACCTTATTCATCACCGGCACCACCGTCAGGCCGTGCTCCATCGCCGAATAAGCATTGGCCACGGTTTGCGCTTCGACGCCTTGAAACGCATCGACCAGCAGCACGGCCCCTTCGCAACAGGCCAGCGATCGCGAAACTTCGTACTGAAAGTCGACATGGCCGGGCGTATCGATCAAATTCAGTTCGTACGCTTGCCCCTGGTACTTGTAGTGCATGGTCACGGCGCGCGCTTTGATGGTGATGCCCCGTTGCCGTTCGATGTCCATGTCATCGAGCAATTGTTGCTTCATTTCCCTTTCGCTGACGGTGCCAGTGCGCTCCATCAGCCGGTCGGCCAAGGTGCTTTTGCCATGGTCGATATGCGCGATAATCGAGAAGTTGCGAATGTACTGGGGCTGGGTCATGGAGGAAAAAATAGGTGAGAGTAAAATTTGGGTGAATGAGATATGAAGACTTCGTTAGCGCCGTCGGCCACGACGAACGCCCCGGTTCCATCCCGTTTATCCTAACTGGAGATGCTCCAATCGCGCCAGCCCCGCCGCGCCGATGTAGCCTGCATCGCTGCCTAATTGGGCAAATTCTATCTGCAAAACCTCTCGCAATGCGTCTAATAATCTTGGCCGTACGACCTCACGGATTCGCTGCAAAAACTCTTCCCCCAGGGGATGGCCTGCGCCGCCGAAGGTCATTGCCCCGCCAAGCACCACGCTGTCGGGGTCGATCGTGTGGATCAAGGTCACAATTCCCAATCCCAAATAGTGGGCCGTCTGCATGACGACTTCCCGAGCAAGCCCGTCGCCCGCTTCCGCGGCCTCGAAAATATCGAGCGGAGTGATTTCGCCCCGATCACGAACTTTGGCCAAGCTACTTTCGCGGCCCGTATCGAGCGAGTCGTTCGTACGGCCGATTACGCCATGCGCTCCGCAATACGCTTCGAGCGACCCCGCCTTGCCGAGCGAATCGCATCGCGCGGCGGGGCTCGAATCGACAAGAATGTGGCCACACTCGCCGCCACACCCGTGGGCACCTTCAATCAGCATATCGCTCACCACCATCCCGCCGCCGATGCCCGTACCAAGCGTCAACAACACCATGCTATGGAATTTCGAGGCGGCACCGCTCCAATATTCGCCGTAGGCGGCTGCGTTGGCGTCGTTGGCGTAGCGAACTGGCAACTGGCAATGTTCGCTCACCCGATCGCGAATCGGAAAGTTCCGCCACGCAGGCAAATTGCCGGACAAGAGCAGTATGCCCTTGTCCAGATCCATCGGCCCTGGCGTGGCCAGCCCCACATGCACAACGGCTCCTTTTTCAATACCTGCCTGCTCAACTACCTGCCTGACACCTTCCCCCATTCGTTTCGCCGCATCCTCGGGACCCCGGTCAGGCTGCGTCGGTACTGTATGGTAGGCGAGCGTACGGCCCAGGTCGTCGACCAAGCCAATCTTGATGTTCGTGCCACCAACGTCGATCCCTGCAAACAGCGGCATCTTGGCATCGGGGGCGGAGACAAATTGACGAGAATTGGGCATTGCTGGCTGGCGAGATCAAACGAGGAATGAGAACGGCAAAGCACGAGTGCTTTGTCACAGCTTAATTTTGGGATTAGCCGTTTTGGCGCTAGCCACGGTTGGAGCGGAAAAAACCGTGGCTAGCGCCAAAACGGCTAATTTGCTCGAACCCCAATTTTTAGACATGACAAAGCACTAGTATAAGGGTCGCCGCCTCGCACCGCAATTCAAGGCCTTTCAACGAAATCGGCCGAGGTAATTACCAGTTTCAGTAGTTCCAAGGACGAATAATTCCTCCATGGATCTCTACGCTGCCTATCCTCATGGTGGCCAAAAAAACGCCCTCAACCCTTTTGTCCCCTCAGCCTCCGACAGAACATGGAGACACCGCGTATCGCCGGATCGTCTCGATCAGTTTCGCCCGATCGAGCGGTTTGGTGGCGTAGTCGTCGCAGCCCGCGTCGAGACACTTTTGACGATCGTCGGCCATGGCATGTGCGGTGAGTGCGATGACCGGACCCGTATAGTGCTCACGCCGTAGTTGGCGCGTTGCCTCGTAGCCATCCAGCTCGGGCATCTGCATGTCCATGAGAACGAGATCGAAGGGAATTTCTAGATCGATCGCTAGGTAAATCTTTTCCATGGCGATCCGCCCGTTCTCAGCGACTTCCACTTCGGCACCAGCTTTCTTCAGGATGAAAGCGATGAGCCGTTGGTTGTCCGGGCCGTCTTCGGCCAACAGAATGCGCATCCCCTGAAGTGGTTTCCCCTCTTCTGCGATACTTGGGAGTCTCTTCTCCGCAGCCACTTGTTCGGTTCGCGTGGCGATTTCCTCAGAGGTCAACATGCGCACGCCGTCCAGGTCGCCCGGGTCGATGCTGGCGGTGAACGTACTGCCGATGCCTTCTTTCGATTCCACCTCGACCCCGCCACCGAGAATCTGTGCCAGAGAATTGGAGATTCGCAAACCGAGTCCCGAGCCGCCGAACTTCCGCGTGGTCGAGCCATCGGCTTGCGAGAAAGCGTCGAATCGTGCGATCGCGTCGCGTTGCTCTTGCGTCATGCCGATGCCCGTGTCGGTCACCGCAAAATTTATCTGGCGCTGCTGAGGCCCCAGCGAAATCCAAATCGTGACGGAGCCAACTTCCGTAAATTTGATCGCGTTTCCCACGAGATTCACAATAATTTGGCGTAGCCGCGTAGGGTCCGAGACAATC
>JAADIN010000229.1 GCA_013151315.1 Planctomycetota bacterium
CGTGCCTAAACCCGCACCCCCAAACACACCAAAACACTGCCAGGGCAGATCGAACCCAAAAAAAGAAAACCGCCTTCCGTCCTTTTGGCACAAAACCCACGTACAAAACCCCCATCGCCTGACTCCTCTGCCGAGTTTGGATTACCATGGAGGATTCGACCGCCCAAGCTGAGAACCGAGATGCGAAGATTACTTGCCCTCACCCAAGGCCTCAACATTCGCTTAGGCGGTTCTGCCGTCTTCGATCAGGCGGTCGTGGGCGGTACCAATTTTCTGACCGCGATCCTCGTCGGTCGTCTTTGTGGACCCTCCGAACTGGGCCTCTTTGCGCTCGTGACGACGATTTGGTATCTGGTGCTCGCTTTTCTCGAATCGGGGATTACCACTCCTTTTACGGTCTTTGTTCATCGGCTCGACGAACACAAGCGAACTACCTATGCCGGCAGCGCGATCGCCCATGTCGCCGGCTTGTCAACGGTCGCGGTCGTCGGGCTCGGTTTGATGACGGCCCTACTCTACGCGATGGGGTTCCAAGAACTCGCCCTCGTTTTCGCCGCCATGACGGCGACAATCCCCGTTCGCTTGCTGCGTCAATTCGCGCGGCGGTTTCACTATGCCACGTTGAATCTCAGTCGAGCCCTGGTGCTCGACATTTCGATAGCGGGTCTCCAGTTGGGAGCGTTGGCATCGCTCTACTTTCTCGACTTGCTATCGGCAGCAACCTCGTTTCTTGCGGTCGGTGGGGCGTATGCAGTCGTGCTCGCGGTCTGGCTGGCTTGCCATAAGCGATCGTTTCGCATTCGCCGGCAATGGGTGCTTCCCGACTTGTTCAAGAACTGGGCCCTCGGCCGATGGCTCGTCGCAAGCCAGATCGCGATGATCGCTTCCGGATATTCCCTCCCTTGGATCATCGCCCTGCTGCTCGACCAGTCGCAGACCGGCATCTATTTTGGTTGCGCGACTTTGGTGCGCATCGGAGCGCCCCTTTTGGTGGCGATTCAAAATGTGCTCTCCCCCCGTTCCGCGACCGCGTTTGCCGAGTCGGGTCTGCCTGGCCTGCGACGAGTCGTCCGGCGAGCCACCGTGGGGCTACTCTTAGGCATGGGGCTGTTCACTGCTCTGATTGCGTTTGGCGGCGATTGGTTGGTAGGAATATTTTTTGGAGCCGAATACGGTGGCCAATGGGGAGTTGTTGCCTTGTTGGCATCCAACGAGCTCGCGTTTGCCTTGATGCTGGGGGCCGCTTCGGGATTGACGGTTTTGGAGCGGACTGAGTTCCTTTTTCGCTCCCACCTCATGGGCATCTTGGTGACGGTAACGATGGCCTTCACGTTGGTTGGCCCGCTAGGCCTCCCAGGCGCCGCCGTGGCTCAGCTCGCGGGAACCCTGGTTGCTTCGACGATCACGATTATCTGTTACCGACGAGTGGTCCGCAAACTCGAAGCGGAGCTTCCAGAGACGAAAGCAGAGCTTTCTGGACCAGAAACTCCAACGGCAATAGTTTGACATGAAAGCCCCCTCCATTTATCCTAAAGGATTGCACAATTCCCCGTGTTTTCCAGATTGTAATGACCCATTCTCCATGGCAAAGATCGAACCACGCATCAGTATTGGTCTACCCGTTTACAACGGCGAGCGCTATCTTGCCAAGTCGATCGAATCGCTCTTGGGACAGACGTTTGCCGATTTCGAATTGATCATCTCCGACAACGGTTCCGAGGATGGAACGCAGGCTATTTGCCAGCGCTATGCCGAGCTCGACGAGCGTGTCCGCTACTACCGCGAAGAGAAAAACCTGGGTTGTGCCTGGAACTACAATCGGGTTTTTGAGCTGGCGCAAGCCGAGTATTTCAAGTGGATCGCCGACGACGATATTCACCTGCCCACGTTTCTCGAGAAGGCGGTCGAAGTGCTCGACCGATGTCCTGAAGTGCTTTGGTGTTTTTGCCGCCATTCGCACATCGATCCCGACGGCCAAGTGATGTCCGTTGCAGAAGGCCGCGACGCAAGTTTTCTGAACCCTAGCGGCTGGGATCGCACTTCGCCCAAACCGCATCAAAGATTCCAGTCGATCTTGTTGGCCCACAGCGGGCTCGACATTTATGCTCTGCATCGCCGTGCGACCATCGCAAGAACCGGAGTCTACCAACCCCATTACGGTTCCGAAAAAGTGCTGCTTGGCGAGCTTGCGCTACTCGGGAAATACTACGAGATTCCCGAAACGCTCTTTCATCTTCGCGTTCACCCCGGGGCATCAAGTGCTCTGGAAACCGAGGCCGAACTACAGCACTACATCGACCCTCGAATCCAACCTCGATTTGCCTTCATGCGGCTACGATTGTTTCGAGCCCATTGGGCCGCTTTGCATCGGTTCAAGCTAGGGTTGGTGGAACGGTTTCGATGCTACGCGGTCCTCTTGCGTTATCTGCTGCAGGTCTCGAAATGGAAACGGGTACTGCTCTCTTCGTTGCGACTCGAAGGGACCGGCGGCGGCTACGATTCGTACTTGGAAACCCTCGAAGAAGGGAAACAATCGACCTCTGCTAAAGGGGACTCGAAGACAACACAAAAACCTTATGCGCAACCCTCCGAGAAAATAAAATGCGAGTCCTAGTCACCGGATCCCAGGGATATATCGGCAGTGTGCTCACGCCCCTTTTGCTCGAAGAGGGTTTTGAGGTCGTCGGTCTCGACACGGGCTGGTTCGACGACTGCCTGTTTCAAGAACCTTGCAGTAGCTTTCGCCTGTTGAAGCAGGACTTCCGCGATGTCGAAGTCGCCGACTTGGCCGGTTTCGATGTGGTCATGCATCTAGCGGCCCTGTCGAACGACCCGTTGGGCGATATCAATCCCGAACTAACGATGCAGATCAACCACCAAGGTACCGTACGGCTTGCCCGCTTAGCCAAACAAGCCGGGGTCGGCCGATTCCTGGTTTCGTCTTCGTGTAGCATCTACGGCAAGTCGGGCGACGCGCTCATCGACGAAACGGGCGAGTTGAATCCCGTCACGCCTTACGGAAAAACCAAGGCGCTCGTTGATCGCGACGTGGCCCTGTTGGCCGACGAATCGTTCACGCCAGTATTTCTTCGCAACGCGACCGCCTATGGCGTTTCGCCCCGTTTGCGTCTCGATCTTGTGCTGAACGATCTCGTGTCGTCCGCATTCTTGACAGGAAAAATTTTGATGCTCAGCGATGGCACCCCGTGGCGGCCGTTGGTCCATGTCGAAGACATCGCCCGAGCATTCATTGCGGCTGCTCGCGCACCACGTGCCGCGGTACACAACGAAGCTTTCAACATCGGGGCAACGAGCGAAAATTATCAAATCTCTGAGTTGGCCGATATCGTCTGCCGCACGGTGCCTGGTTCGCAGATCGAGTATGCGGCCGGAGCGGGGCCCGATCTGCGTTGCTATCGGGTCGACTTTAGCAAAGCGGCTTGGCTGCCCGGTTTTGAGCCGCAGTGGAACATCGCCTTGGGGGCCAAGCAGTTGCTCGAAGCTTACCAAGAACGACCTTTGACGGCAGACGAAGCAGCAGGAGCCTCCTACCGTCGCTTGGCAAAGCTGCAACAATTAGAACGGGAAGAACAGCTTGATGATCAACTACGTTGGAAGGAGGGGATCCTGATATGAAAGTCGTCCTATTTTGCGGTGGGTTCGGAACTCGGCTTCGCGACTATTCCGAGTCGATTCCGAAGCCGATGGTCAAGTTGGGATACAGGCCCATCCTTTGGCATGTGATGCGATACTACGCCCATTTTGGTCACAAAGATTTTATTCTCTGTCTGGGATGGAAAGCCGACTACGTAAAGCAATACTTCCTGAATTACGACGAGTGCATGTCGAACGATTTTGTGCTCTCCAACGGTGCCAAGTCGGTCCAGTTGCTCGACAACGACATTCAGGATTGGAATATCACGTTCGTCGACACGGGCACGAAAGCGAATGTGGGGCAGCGGTTGCTCAAGGTGCG
>JAADIN010000271.1 GCA_013151315.1 Planctomycetota bacterium
GCTGCAATCCAACGCCCTACTTGATCGCAGTATTTCTGCTTCATTCGGTGTCGATGCTTGCCCCATTTAAGATGCCCTATATGATCCGAAGTCTGACCAAGTCAGCTACGTTAATTGGCATCGTCAATGGTTTGCTCCTTGTGGCATGGCTTGTGCCTGTTGCAGCCCCCTTCATCGCAGCGGCATTTGTGGCTACCTACTTAGCTTCATTCGCTACTGGAGGATTCTTCTGGTTGCGAGGAAATAATACATCGCATTAGCACGACGACACCTAGTCGAACAAGAAAAAAGTCGAGCTTTGGCTCATGGGTCGTCAAAACCAAGGTGCCTTCGGTAAGCCGCCCGCTGCGACTGCTTTCCGTAGCTCTCGGTAATCGCTTGCCAGCGTGTGGTCGCCTCGTGCAAAGCTCCTTCCTCGTCGAGATTGCCCAAGAGAACCTCTGCTACCACTTGGTCCAACGACTCAAGATACTCGTCGATGCCTGGAATGCGTGGCAAGACATAGGCATTTTTTCTGGAGAGCAGCTTGGTCACGGCCTGCGAAGTGGCATCTGAAGCATTTTGCCCGCCAAGCCACTTGGTCGATTGTGAGGTTTGCGACGCGCGAAACCAAATCGTGGCAGTGCTGCGCTGGCTCACTTGAATAGCCGTCTCTCCGCTAGCCAACCACTTGAGCAGCTTGAACGCGGAAACGGCATTTCGCGACGAACTGGTGACGCTAGCTAGCCTGCCGGAGAATCCTAAAAACGTCGGCGACGGGCCGATCTCTTCGCCAGAACTCCAGGTCTTCAAACTACGGTCGTACACCTGGTCGGCACGAGGGATGGCGGTAAAGCTCTGCATCGAGTCCGTCTTGCTCGCTTCGGATGCTGCGGTTGGCCACGACAGTTTGGCGGTCGTTTCCTCTTGATCCAGTGCGACCAACTCTCGAAGCGCACGTTCAAACGGTGGCTCCGAGAGCCGAGGTTCCATGGTTTGCGGATCAAAAAGCAGGGCCGAGTCTGCTTGCAAATCGGAATAGGTCGCCGCTCGCACAATCAGAGACGAACCCTGTGGAAACCTGAGCGGCGATTCGCCTTTCGACGCAAGCATCAACGGCGGCTCGCCAAGCGACAAACCAAAAATTTCGCCGCCGTAGCGCATCGCGCGATCTCTTACCAGGGGCAGCACCTCTTGAAAGCGGAATTGCTTGTCCTCCAGCACCGACTTTCGCACCGGTCGCAAAGACTTTTGCTCGACCAAGGTACCCAAATATCGCGTGGGATAGACGATCAAGTCGCAGGAGAGCTCTTCGGCTTCGAGCAATTCTCGAAGGGACCACTCTCGGACTTCCAGCTCTCCACTGCTGCGTTCGGCCCATTCGCCGCGAAGCAGGTTGATGCCGACAGCTAGGCCAGGATCGTCGACCACTACGACCGACAGTTTGACCGCCGCCCGTGGCGCCCGTGGCGCAGCAACCGCCGGTTTCTCCGCAGTCTTTTTTGCGCAGCCGGGCAGTGCCAGCGTCAAACTCAGCAGTAGGCCAAAGAAGCGTCGCGGCATAGCAGATATTTCCTCCTCATTATCGAAGTCAGCTCAAAAGACTATACTCTCGGCATCACTTGGCATCTATCGGAAATTTGAATCATGAGCGTTTGCATTGGAATCGACATCGGCACTTCCGGCACCAAGGCCCTGGCGATCGACGCCACCGGGAAAATTCTCGCCGAGGCCTCGGCCACCTATCCCTGCTACCATCCCCAGCCACTGTGGAGCGAACAGGACCCCGAGGATTGGTGGCGAGCGACCGTCAAGGTGGTTCGAACCGTCGTCAAGCGAGCCAAGCTCAAACCGGCTGCCGTGGCGGCGATCGGACTTTCTGGCCAGATGCACGGTTCGGTCTTTCTTGATCACAAAAACCAAGTCATCCGGCCGGCCCTTCTGTGGAACGATCAGCGTACTGCCGCCGAATGTGAAGAAATCGAGCGCCGCGCCGGCGGTCGCAAGCGGCTCATCAAGATGGTCGCCAATCCGGCCCTCACCGGTTTTACGGCTCCTAAAATCCTCTGGCTCCGTAACAATGAACCGCGGAACTTCGAGCGGACAGCAAAAGTGTTGCTTCCCAAGGATGAAATCCGTCGTCGACTCACCGGCGAATTCGCCACCGAGGTAAGCGACGCTAGCGGCATGCTTCTGCTGGATGTTGTGAAACGAAAATGGTCGAAACGCTTGCTCAGTAAATTGGAACTCGATGCGGACCTCCTGGCAACTTGCTACGAATCAGAAGACATCACCGGCACACTCACCCGCGACACGGCAAAAAAACTTGGGCTCACGACTGACTGTGTTGTAGTTGGCGGAGCCGGCGACTGCGCCGCCGGCGCCCTCGGCAACGGCATCGTGCGCAGCGGACTGCTTGCCACTTCGCTGGGCACCTCAGGCGTAGTGTTCGCTCACAGTGACGAGCCGCAGTTCGATCCGCAAGGCCGTCTGCACACTTTTTGCCACGCCGTGCGCGGCAAATGGCACATGATGGGCGTCACGCTCACCGCCGGCGGCTCGCTCGGCTGGTTTCAAGACGCTCTGTGTACCAGTGCCACAGGAAAATCGGTTTCGTTTGAGCAGCTTACTGCCGAAGCCGGAGCGACGCCGCCGGGTGCCGAAGGTTTGCAGTTTTTGCCCTACCTTTCTGGCGAACGGACGCCGCATCTCGACCCGTACGCCCGTGGCGCGCTCATTGGACTAACGCTCAAGCACACGCGCGGGCATGTGGTGCGTTCGATCTTGGAAGGCGTGACTTACTCGCTCCGCGATTGTCTCTCGATCATGCAAGACCTAGGCGTTCCGGTCCGACAAATCCGCGCGACCGGCGGCGGAGCCAAGAGCCCATTTTGGCATCAGATGCAAGCCGACGTTTTTGGCAAGCCGGTCACCACGATGGCCGCCGACGAAGGAGCCGCCTACGGCGTGGCACTGCTTGCTGCAGTAGGTGCAGGCAACTTCAAGAACATCACCGAGGCCTGCAAAGCGACGGTCGAAACGGCCGAGCTGGCGAAGCCCAATGCGAAGGCTCGCAAGGTTTACGACCGTGGGTTTCCGGTATTTCAGGGGTTGTATGGGGCGCTAAAGGGAGAGTTTCCGAAGCTCTGAAATTGGCGGCACATGTTATTCGATACCAAGTTGTTTCTTCGCGTCCTCGATTGTGCAAGTAGACGCACTCTTTTCCTGCTCTTTTGCCTCACGCAACAGCCGCAGGTCTTCAAACTCCTCAAGCTCGTCCCTGACCCGGACGAACTCTTCATAGGGAAGCACAGCAAACTCTTTCTTGCCATCCTTCTCGATAATTTCGTGCTGAATCTCAAGCATAACTTTCCTCCTATTTGCGATAGGCCTCTTGCCGATGCCGAACACGGTACACAACAATCGACCCGTCTTCTATCTCAAACAAAGCACGATAGTCGCCAACTCTTAGGCGGCATTCTGGAGTCGAGTTCGTGAGTCGCTTCACGTCTCCAGCCAAGTTGTCGCTCATTTTCTCGATCTTCTCAATAATCCGCCTTCGAGGCTCGAAGGGGATTCTTTTCAGATCCTTGATCGAGCGGGGCGAAAACAAACCGGATATCTCATGGACACTAGTCTATCTCGATGAACAACATAAAGTCCAGCGAAAACCAAGGGTTGCGAGGAGTCCTCTATATCCCACTGCCGCTCTAGCGGAAGACCCTCGTGCTGCTTACGCTGTTAAAATGTCGCAAATTTTTGAAGACAAGCAAAAAAACGAAAAGGATGCCCCCAGCACCTGTTTGGGGAGTCCAACAACACCCTGGCTTGAAATCGCCCTCCTCTTCCTCGTCTTTTTTGTTGTCGGCGGTTCCCCGGCTCCGCATGTCAATGAATCTTATTATCTCACCAAAGCCAAACACTACTGGGAGCCTGCGTGGTGCGCCGGCGATCCGTTTCTCGAATCGGCCGACGCGCATCTCC
>JAADIN010000027.1 GCA_013151315.1 Planctomycetota bacterium
TGGCTATCTCTTTCTTTTTCTCCTTCTCTTTTTTTGGTTGCGGCCCTGCCGCGCTGGGGGCTCTGCGGCTACACTAATAAGGGAATTTTCTAGTACGATCGCCCTGTTGTCGGGAGGGAACCGCCTTGTCTTCGCCCTTTGTTCATCTGCATTGCCACAGCCATTTTAGTTTGCTCGATGGGGCCAGCCCCATTAAGAAACTCGTCAGCCGGGCCAAAGAACTCGGCATGAACGCCTTGGCGCTCACCGACCATGGCAACCTATACGGCGCGTTGCAATTCTACGAAGCTTGCAAAGAAGCCGAGATCAATCCCGTACTTGGCTACGAAGCCTACGTCGCCCCGGGAAGTCGTTTTAATCGAGGCGGCGCGCTCAGCAGCCGAGAGGCAGCCTACCACCTTACGCTGCTGGCCCAAAATCGAACCGGCTTTCAAAACCTCATCAAAATGGCCAGCTGCGCCTTCTTGGAAGGGTTTTATCACAAGCCGCGCATCGACCGCGAATTGCTCGCCGCACACTCCGAGGGAATCATTTGCCTCAGCGGTTGTGTCTCGGGCGAATTTAGCCGCACGCTGCTCAACGGCAGCGGCCCGGCGACCGAAGAGCAAATCGCCCAGGCGATCGAAATTACCGGCTGGTTTCACAACCTCTTTGGCGACCGCTACTATCTCGAAATTCAAGACAACGGCCTCGATATCCAGAAGCAGGCACTCGAGGCCGCCGTCGAGGTGGCCACTCGAGTCGGCCTGCCGCTGGTCGCCACCTCTGACGCCCATTACGTCAATCAATCGGATGCCGAAGCGCAGGATGTACTGCTTTGCATTAACACCGGGAAATTCCGGACCGACACGAACCGAATGAAAATGGAGGGCGATCAATTCTTCCTCCGTAGTCCCGAGCAGATGTACGACGCGATGAAGGGTCAAGAGGAAGCCGTGCGCCGTTCACAGGAGATTGCCGATCGGGTCGACATCGATCTCGACCTGGGCAAGCGACACTTCCCCACCTTCCAGCCGCCAGAAAATAAAGGGTCGGAAGACTACCTACGCGAGCTTTGCCTCGCAGGGCTCAAAGATCGCTATGCCGACGAAGCCGATCGCTGGGAAGACGAAGATCTGTCCCGCGAGGTCCACGCCCGGCTCGACCGCGAGCTGGGTGTCATCAACAAGCTCGGCTTCTGCGACTATTTTCTTATCGTCTGGGACTTTGTCCTCTTTGCCGTCAACGAAAATATCCCTTGCACGGCCCGCGGCTCGGGCGTCGGTTCGCTAGTCTGTTTCGCCCTAAAAATGAGCCACGTCTGCCCGCTCCGGTACGACTTGCTTTTCGAGCGATTTCTGGACGAGAGCCGTCTGGAAGCGCCAGATATCGATATCGACTTCTGCCGAAATCGTCGCGGCGAAGTCATCCAGTACGTCAAAGACAAATACGGCGAAGCCAACGTCGCGCAAATTGGCACCTTCGGCACGCTGGCCGCGAGGGCCGCGATTCGCGATGTCGGCCGAACGCTCGGGCTGCCCCTTTTCCGCGTCGATCAAGTCGTCGCCATGGTACCCGACCAGCTGGGGATCACTTTGGGATCGGCCTTGGAGCAAAGCGACGAACTGAAAAAAACCTACGACGGCGACCCCGAGATTCACGAGCTGCTCGACTTGGCCCAAAAAATCGAAGGCCTTGCTCGCAACGTCGGCACCCACGCCGCCGCAGTCGTGATTGCAGAAAAGCCGCTCGATCAGTACGTTCCCCTGCAGCATGTCAAAGGTAAATCCGAAGTCATCACCCAATGGGCCATGGGAGATGTCGAACGGGCCGGCCTGCTGAAGATGGATTTTCTCGGGCTCCGCAATCTCACCATTCTGGCGCGGAGCATCGAGCTGATTGAAGAGTCGCGCGGCGAAAAACTCGACCCCTACAAATTTCCTTTGGACGACAAGGAAACCTTTGCCCTTCTTTGTCGGGGCGAGACGAAAGGCATTTTTCAATTGGAAAGTGGCGGCATTCGCGACTTGCTCCAACGAATGAAGCCCGATAGTTTTCAGGACATCATTGCGACCAACGCCCTTTACCGGCCGGGCCCGCTCGAAGGGGGCATGGTCGACGACTACATCGAAGTCAAGCATGGGCGAAAGGAAGCCGTGCATCCGCACCCCGTGCTCGAAGACGTGCTCGCAGAAACCCATGGCGTCATGGTCTACCAAGAGCAAGTCATGCGGATTCTGAATCGCCTCGGCGGCATTCGCCTTTCCGACGCATACACGTGCATCAAAGCGATTAGCAAAAAAAAGCTACCGATGATCGCCCGCTTCAAGGAGCAGTTCATCGACGGCTCTAAAGAAAAAGGGCTCAGTGAAAAGAAAGCCGTGGAGCTGTTCGGCATGATCGAAAAATTCGCCGGTTACGGTTTTAATAAAAGCCATTCGACCGCCTACGCCTTGATTGCCTACATGACGGCCTACTTGAAGGCACATTACACGTGTGAGTTCATGGCCGCCCTTCTTTCGTGCGATATTTCGAGTCGAAATTTCAAGAGCAAGGATGCGTTAGTCGAGCACTTGGAAGACTGCACGCGAATGGAACTTGAGGTCGTGCCGCCAAACGTTAACGCCTCCAATTCAGATTTCGCGGTGGCCGACGGAAAAATCTTTTTTGGCCTCAGCGCAATAAAATCTTGCGGCAGCGGAGCAGCCGAAGGAATCGCTGCCGAACGCAACCGAAACGGAAATTTCAAAAGCCTCTTTGATTTTTGCGAGCGGATCGACTCGCAAATTTGCAACCGAGCGGCAATCGAAGCACTCATCAAGGCGGGTGCTTTTGATACCCTGGGTGGCCATCGAGCGCAGTTCATGGCCGTGCTTGACCGAGCCCTCCAGTCGGGAGCCGCTTCAGCCAAAGACCGCCGGAGTGGCCAAAAGGGACTCTTTGAAGACGAAGTCGAGGAGGAGACCGCCACCCTCGACCTGCCCAATGTGCCTCCGCTGGAGGAAAAAGAAGTGCTCAAGCTCGAGCGAGAGGTGCTCGGCTATTACCTCACCAGCCATCCGCTCGCAGAATTTGAAACCACGTTGCGCACCTACTGTACGCACACAAGCCAGTCGATGGCCAAATTAAAACACCGCGACGAAGTGGTACTCGGAGGCATGTTGTCGGCGATCAAAATGTCGCACACAAAAAACCCACGCGCCGGCACGGTTAACACCAAATACGCAATGTGGGACCTCGAAGACCTCGATGGAATCATGCGCTGCATCCTTTGGCCCGAGCAATTCGCCGAGTACGGCCACCTCGTCCAATCGGAAGCGATCCTCGGCGTGGTCGGCAAAGTCGATCGTCGACCTGGCGCCGAAGAGGTCAATCTCATCGTCGACAAGCTCATGCCGATGGAAGAATTGGCAAAACAGTTCAGCAGCGGCATGGTGATCCGAGTCCAAGAAGACAAGCATGGCGAGCGAGCCCTTCAGCAACTTCGAGAGATCGTGCGAGGCTACCCCGGCAGAAAGCGACTCCGACTCCGACTCGATTTAGCCTCGGGAGCCCAAGTGTGGGTCGAAAGCGCCAAGGGGGGCGTCGAGCCCAACAACGAGCTCAACGAGCGAATCGACCAGCTTTTGGGCGAGGGAAACCGGCTAATCGAGCGAGCGACCCCGCGACCGTCGGAGCAACCCAAAAGAGACTATGGACGTGCAAGGGCGTCACAGTAAGGATTAATTGAGCTGAAACCAAAACAGAGTATAATTGAGCGAGGAAGAAAAACGGTGCCTACGATTCTTACGGAGGATGGCTTTCGATTATACTTCTTTGCTAACGAGGGGATGGAACCGAAGCATGTGCATGTACAGTATGGAGGAGTCACTGCAAAGTTTTGGATTGAGCCGGTGATTTTATCCAAGAACAAAGGGATGAATGCTTCAGAACTAAAACGTGCGGCCAAAATCGTTTCGAAGTAAAAAATTAATCGCGGAGAAATGGGATGAATTCCACTCAAAAAAGAAGCCCTGAATGCCTGGATCTCGACTTCTCGGCCACGCAAGTTCATTTCACGGACGACTCGATCTGTCTCGTACTATCGGACGGTAGGGAAGTAAAAACGCCTCTCGAGTTTTACCCTCGACTGAAAAATGCCACCAAGGCAGAACGAGAGAATTTCCAACTCATTGGCCTGGGAAGTGGCATCCACTGGCCTGATCTCGATGAAGATCTTTCCGTAGAGGGAATCGTTCTTGGCCGAAAAAGCGTGGGCTAGAGAATGTCGCAGTTGTGTCAACAAGAGCCGCGATCTGACAGATCGCCGGAGTGAACCCCCTCTTCGATTCGAGGTGGCCAAGAATTTGACTGGAACATCATCGCCAAAACCACGATAATCGCACTCGCTGTTTCCAGTAGCTCAGTTAACCACAACGAATCGATTGCCTCATAACTCCCATTTTGTCCTCCAATACGAGTGTTCGCGATTTACTGCCAAAATTATTGCAACTAAAATGAAAAACGGCTGGGAATTACAGCGTTTGCGATTCGCGAACACAGCCATTTCTGGCAATTTGTCAACTAAAGGCCCTGACAAATACCACGCAGCTCAAATCCATCTTCACGTAAAAGACCCATAGGCACTCATGTCGCAAATCAAGCGTATTCTCGTCACCGGCGGAGCAGGATTTCTTGGCTCCCACCTGTGTGACCGTCTGGTCGAACAAAAGCATGATGTCATCTGCCTGGACAATTTTTTTACCAGCCAGAAGACCAATGTGCAGCATCTGCTTTCCAAGCCCAACTTCGAGCTGATCCGACACGACATCACGCAGCCCATTTTCCTGGAGGTCGACGAAGTTTACAACTTGGCCTGCCCGGCGGCTCCTGGGCATTACCAATACAATCCGATCAAAACCATGAAAACGTCGGTCCTCGGAGCCATCCATGTCTTGGGACTCGCCAAGCGATGCAAGGCAAAGGTATTGCAGGCCTCAACGAGTGAAGTCTACGGCGACCCCGAAGTGCATCCGCAGCCGGAAAGCTACCGCGGGTCGGTCAATCCGATTGGCCCTCGGGCTTGCTACGACGAAGGAAAACGGGCTGCGGAAACGCTATTTTTCGATTACCACCGACAGAACCAAGTCGACGTACGCATCGTGCGAATTTTCAATACCTACGGCCCGCGAATGCACCCTTACGATGGGCGCGTCGTCTCAAATTTCATTCGACAAGCGTTGCATGACGAAGACATCACGATCTTTGGCGATGGAGCACAAACGCGTTCATTCTGCTACCGCGACGATCTTGTCGAAGGCATCATACGCATGATGGAGGGCCCCTCAAATTTCATCGGGCCGGTGAATCTTGGAAATCCCGGGGAATTTACCATTCGTGAATTGGCCCAGATGGTGATCGAAATCACCGGAGCAAAATCCAAACTCGTTGAAAAGCCACTGCCTGTGGACGACCCGACACGCCGGTGCCCCGACATTACGCTTGCCAAAGAAAAACTCCAATGGGAGCCTCGCATTGCACTGCGCGAGGGACTCACCGAAACGATCAACTGGTTCCGTTCGATCCGTATGGAAGACTACCGCGCTCCCACACCCTGTTATTAATGCCTCGTCATTGAAATAGCTACGATCTGAATTGAGATAGCCGCGATCTGACAGATCGCCGGAGTCCCCCCCCCATTTAGATCCAGCGATAGAGTCAGATCCAGCGATAGAACAATGGGCGTGCCAAGCGAAAGAGGGTCAGACCGACGACGATTCCCAGAATATCCGCAAGCCAATCCATTCCATCACACACCCGACCCACAGGGATTTGGGTGATCTCATCCAACGCACCATAGATCGTTCCGAATAGCCAAACAAGAAAGTAGTGTGCCGGACGAAGGAGGCCCGTCGAGAGTTCCCAGCTGGCCAAAAACGAGACCGTGAGCAGTACATAAGCAAAGAAATGCAGGGTCTTGTCGGAAGTACCCAAGTCGTACGGCACGTTGCCAGGGTAATGGGTCCCGACGAACGTCAGTAAGAATATCAGCCCCGTCCCGTACCGCGCCAGAAGGGCGGCCTGTCGAAGTCGTTGGGGTTTGGCTACTAGGGATTCTTGCATCAGTGGGACTCGAAGGAGATAATCAGAAGCGTGGTAGATGTACGTGTGGGAAGGGCCGTCGGTTCGCCGAAATAGGTAGGGCAGGGGAAGGGTCGCCAACCACCCAGTTTACAATAGATTCTTGCGATTGGCGCGAGGATTATGAGACTTGTTTCAGAATGGCCGACAAATTTTTCGCCACCCCTCGGGGGGTAAAAGGATTTCTGAGTGGATCACGAGTTTTATATGGCGATGGCTTTGGCACAGGCTGAGCAGGCGATGGCGATTGATGAAGTGCCGGTGGGAGCTGTTATTGTAAGGGATGGGGTAGTCTTAGCGGCTGCCCATAATGGCCGGGAGCAGCTGCGAGACCCGACCGCCCATGCGGAGATGATCGCCATCACCCAGGCCGCTGCGGCGATCGAGTCTTGGAGGCTTGGCCAATGCACTCTTTATGTGACGCTCGAACCGTGTCCCATGTGTGCTGGCGCGATACTGCAGGCACGTCTCAGCAAAGTAGTCTACGGCGCAGACGACCCCAAGGCAGGCGCAGTGAATAGCCTTTTCCAACTACTCGACGATCCGCGTTTGAACCATCGAGTGGACGTGGAGTCGGGAGTCATGGC
>JAADIN010000196.1 GCA_013151315.1 Planctomycetota bacterium
CATAACACGATGCAAGAGGCGATCATCCCGAGGCCAGCAATAGGACTTTCCTGTGCCACCTCACCTCCCTGTACCACCTCACCTCGTAGTATCGACATGCTGTATCGACATTCGGAAAAAATACAACGGACAAGCAGCCGTTCTCTTCGACCACTTTTTCTGCCAAGCACGAATCCATAGGATTGGAACCTGCGTTTCTTGCACTTCATTTACAGGGTAGCCGTTGGACACGCGTGTGGCAACCGTTTAACCACATGGAACAGGAGGATTGCAAAGCCGATTTTTTGAACCGCCAAGGACGCCAAGAGCGCCAAGGGACAGAAGAGAGGAAGAGAGAGATAGGTACCAAAATAGCCATGTTCTCGATTTTCCTTCCATTTCATTTCCTTGGCGCTCTTGGCGAACTTGGCGGTTTTTATGACTTTGCAGTTCGCCTGCTACATGGAACTTGCGTCGATTCGTTAGGACGACTGCAAGTCAAAAAAACAAAGAGAATAAAGTTTAGCCACAGAGGACACCGAGCACTCAGAGTGCTGAAACGCACGATTCTCTGTGCCCTCGGGGGCCTCTGCGTGAAACTCCACCCGGCCAAATATTTCGCTGGAATCTACCCCGCGTTTTTGCCATAATGCCCAGCGCCTATCGGCAACCCGTTGGCTGTGGGCGACTTGAGCCCTCGACCCTCACCCCTTTTTGTCGCCTCAACGCACGACCCCGTATTTCGACCAAAACTCACCAATCAAATACCCGCAAAACGCAGCGATTACCGTACCAACCCTCACCAAGACCAAGCCGTTCTGTCCTTTCGTCCAAAACCGACGTGACGAAAAGCCTATCTCAAAACTAAGTTGGAGGCGTCCAGCGGCCAGAAAAGTCTGAACAACCAAGTAGTTTTGGGACGTGCAATAAAAGAAGCAACCAAACCCACACCCAAACATTCCCCTTTCCTCTTTTCCCTTCCCCTTCCATAATCGCCGCATGGCAATCAACCAACCACCCGCCGACTTGCCCGCCCAGCCTTCGCTCTACGCCGATCGCAGCTTTTGGGGCATGACCGTCACCCAATTCTTCGGCGCGTTCAACGACAATCTGTTCAAGCAGCTGATTCTACTGCTCTCGATCACCATCGCTGCCGATGGGTCGACCACCGACAGCCAAGGCACCGTCATGCTGATCTTTTCGATGCCTTTTCTCCTCGTCACAGGCATCGCCGGATACCTTTCCGACAAAATTGGCAAGCGCAGCATTATCGTTGTTTGCAAAGTCGCTGAAATCGTCATCATGGCATTAGGCGGAATTGCCTTTGCTCTCTACTCGCAATCGGCCAGCCTCACGCTCTTGTATTGCGTCCTCTTTCTCATGGGCGCGCAGAGCGGATTTTTCGGCCCCGCCAAGTATGGCATTCTTCCCGAGATGCTCCGTGGCGACGATCTACCAAGAGCCAACGGGTTTATTCTGATGACGACCTTTGTGGCGATCATCATGGGGACCGTGGTGGCTGGGCTCTTGCTCGATTATTTTCCTGGACAGCAGTGGATCGGTTCGATGGCCTGCGTTCTGATCGCAGTGATAGGCACCGCCACTTCGCTCCTGGTACGCAAAGTCCCTCCCGCCAATCCCCAACTGGAGTTAAAACCCTCCTCCTTCACGGTTCCGCCAGACATGGTCCAAATGCTGCGGAACGATCGACCGCTGCTCGCGGCGCTGCTTGTCTCCAGCGTATTCTGGCTCTTAGCGGGCATGGTCCCCTCGGCGATCAATGCCTTGGGGAAAATCGTTCTTCAATCCGGCGACAAATATACCAGCCTGCTCAACGGCGTCGTCAGCATTGGCATCGCAGTCGGCTGCGTGATAGGAGGCCTCGTCTCTCGTGGAAAGATCGACTTTCGCCTGCTACGCATCGGAGCCGTCGGCATGATGGCCTGCTTAGCGGTCTTAGCGATTCCTGCCACAGGCGACGTCTCGAAGCTACTTACAGAAAGCGGCGAACTAGAAAAACTGCCTGGAATCGGAGAAAGCACCCAGTGGCTAGGCTATTGGGGGAGCCTGTCGATGCTACTAGTCGTGGGAATATTCACCGGAATGTTTGCCGTGCCACTGCAGGTCTTCATGCAGTCTCGACCACCCGACGACAAGAAAGGCCGCATGATAGCCGTTATGAATCAGGCAAATTGGGTGGGGATTGCCATCTCTGGAGTTCTTTACAATGTCTTCAACTATCTCGTGGAGTCCCAGGCATGGCCCCGCTGTTCGATGTTTCTCTTCATCGCTGCAATCATGTTACCCGTTGCCTTGTTCTACCACCCGCAGAGTCAATCTCTCGACAAGTAGGGCCCTTATTTCTCTTGGTGCATTTTCGAATTGGTGAACTGATAGTCGACTAAACTCGCCACCGCTGCTTCGCCGTTGAAAGTCGCTTGATCGACAACGACGGTTGCCTGCCGAGCTTCGAAGTCAATTCGAACCTCTCTCACTCCAGGCTGCGAAGCGAGGGCCGTCTTCACTGCATCGACGCACGAGTACTGACACATCATGTCGGGAACTTCAAACGTAACCGTCGGCGCACCGCCCGTATTGAAAGTGACGGGAGTAGCCGAGACCGTTGCCGAGGTATCTGGAGTCGGAGCTTGTTCGCCCTGGCAGCCAATGGCCAGCAAGCTAACCACGGCAAATGTGGTAAGTATTTTCATGGCAGGTTCCTTTATTCCAAAGGAAAGGGAGGGGGACGAAAACACGCTTGCGTCTTCGCGGTTTAGGTAGGAGTTGCTTCTTCTTCGGACACGGCGAGCTCAATCAACTCACCCTTGGCCGCCATCTCGCGAATATCCTCAGTGATCTTCATCGAGCAATACTTCGGTCCACACATACTACAAAAGTGGGCACTCTTAAAAGTATCCTGCGGCAAGGTCTCGTCATGATAAGCTTTTGCGGTCTCCGGGTCCAATGCCAGACGGAATTGCTCATTCCAGTCGAAAGCAAAGCGGGCTCGCGAAAGCTCGTCGTCGCGGTCACGGGCACCGGGCCTCTGACGGGCGATATCAGCCGAATGAGCCGCTATTTTATAGGCGATGAGGCCCTGTTTCACGTCCTCACGTTCGGGTAGGCCCAGGTGCTCTTTGGGGGTGACATAGCAAAGCATCGCCGCCCCGGCCCAACCTGCTAGCGAGGCTCCGATACAGCTCGTGATATGGTCGTAGCCCGGGGCGAAATCGGTCACCAGCGGCCCCAACACATAAAACGGCGCTCCCTTGCAAACCTCAATCTGTCGCTCCACATTCATCTTGATCTGGTCCATAGGAATATGCCCGGGACCTTCGACCATCACTTGCGTACCGCGGTCCCAGCCGCGTTGGGTCAATTCCCCGAGCACATCGAGCTCAGCAAATTGTGCTTCGTCGCTGGCGTCGGCAAGCGAGCCCGGTCGTAGGCCATCGCCTAAACTCCAGGTGACATCGTATTGCCGCATGATGTCGCAAAGGTCGTCGAACGATTCGTAAAGCGGATTTTCTTTGCGGTGCATCATCATCCATTTGGCCATCAACGAGCCGCCGCGGCTGACGATGCCGGTTACCCGATTCATGGTCAGGTGCAGATGTTCGAACTTCACGCCGCAGTGAATCGTCATGTAATCGACGCCCTGCTTGGCCTGGTGTTCCACCATATCAAGGAAATGTTGCGGTCGCATTTCTTCGATCTCGCCGCCCAACTCTTCGAGCATCTGGTAGATGGGCACGGTGCCGATTGGCACGGGCGAGGCGTCGATAATCGACTTCCGAATCGCGTCGATCTCTTTGCCGGTGGAAAGATCCATCACCGTATCGGCACCATAATGAATCGCGGTGTGCAATTTTTCTAGCTCGCCCTCTTGGTCGCTCGTCACGGCGGAGTTGCCGATGTTCGCGTTGATTTTGCAACAGGAAGCGATGCCAATGCACATCGGTTC
>JAADIN010000059.1 GCA_013151315.1 Planctomycetota bacterium
AGTTGGGGGCGAGGACCGTTGCTTCGCTTTCTTCGAAATCCTGCTGGCCTTTGGAGGGCTGCTGGGGGGAAGATTCGTCCATACAGGATATATCTGGGGCGAGAAGGGGAAGGGCGGGAAGCGGCGAGGGTGCCCCATTTTAGGTTACTTGGGGCGAAGCGTCAATTTTTTGGGTTTTCGCGCCAGGACGATTGCAAAGTGTGAGTGTGAGCCGCACGGCGCTAGCCGCGGGCCAGCAGCTGGGGAACGCTTTGCCTCTGCTACCCGACGCTAGCGCGTTGCGGCTCACATTAATAATCTAAATTCTAAACTTGAAGACGTACTCGCATGACTTTGCAATCGTCCTGGTTTGCTCGCAGGAGAGTTGCAAAGTCGGTAACCAGAAGAGCATCCCTACAGAAAAACAAGAAAAGGATAAACACAGAGGCACAGAGAAATCGCAAAACGGGCTTCTTTTTCGCATTCTTCCTCCGTGTTCTCTGTGCCTCCGTGTTTCAAATTTTCTTTGTCGGCGATTTTGCAATCCTCCTGGGTTTGCACGACAAGTCGCGGCGCTACGTAAGGCATGTGATGCGCCGCGACTTGTCGCGCTGGATACCTAACCCATATGTTTGACGATCTCCTGACCAAACTCGCTGCACTTGACCAACGTCGCGCCTTCCATTTGTCGTTCGAAATCGTAGGTGACCCTCTTCGCACCGATCGCGCCGTTAAGGCCTTTAATGATAAGATCGGCCGCCTCGGCGAGGTAACGGAACATCATCTCGCCCGAAAGAATCACTGAGCCGGGGTTCACCTTGTCCTGGTCGGTATACTTGGGCGCCGTGCCGTGGGTCGCCTCGAAGATGGCGTGGCCTGTGTCGTAATTGATGTTTCCGCCCGGCGCGATGCCGATGCCGCCGACGCAAGCCGCCAAAGCGTCGCTAATGTAGTCGCCGTTCAGGTTCAGCGTCGCGATCACTTCGTATTCGGCAGGACGTGTGAGAATTTGTTGCAGCATCGCATCGGCGATCACGTCCTTCACAACGATCGTCTTGCCATTTTTTGGAGAGGTAAACTGGCACCAAGGCCCGCCGTCGATCGGTTCGGCTCCGAAAAGCTCTTGCGCACATTGGTATCCCCAATCGCGGAAGCCCCCTTCGGTGAACTTCATGATGTTTCCTTTGTGGACGAGCGTCACCGAGTCGCGCTCGTTTTCGATCGCATATTCGATCGCCGCCTTCACCAAGCGGGTCGTCCCCTCGCGGCTAACCGGCTTGATGCCGATGCCTACCGAATCAGGAAAACGGACCTTCTTCCACATTTCAGGAAAACTCTTGGAAAACTCCTGGCAGAATTTCTGGCACGCTTCGCTTCCCTGCTCAAATTCGATCCCGGCGTAGATGTCTTCCGAGTTCTCGCGGAAGATGACCATGTCGGTCAGCTCCGGCTGCTTCACGGGCGAAGGAACCCCTTCGAAGTACTGAACGGGCCGCAGGCAGACATAGAGATCGAGAATCTGTCGCAGGGCGACGTTGAGCGAGCGAATCCCTCCACCGACCGGCGTCGTCAACGGGCCCTTAATTCCGACGAACAGGCTGCGGAAAGCGTCGAGCGTCTCGTCCGGCAACCAACTGCCCGTCGAGTCGAAAGCTTTCTGACCGGCGAGGACCTCTTGCCAGACGATTTTCCGCTCGCCGCGGTAAGCTTTCTCGATGGCCGCATCGAAGACGGCCTGGCTGGCACGCCAAATATCGGGGCCAATGCCATCGCCTTCGATGAAGGGGATAATAGGATGGTTGGGTACCTGAAGGCTGCCCCCCTGCTTGGTGATCGGCTCGCCGGCGACAACTTCCGTCATGATGACTACTTTCTTTCAAATGTGGACAAATTAGCCGTGCTGCCACGCAGCACACGGGCGATCCTCAACTCGCCGATTCTCAACTCATCAACGCTCAGGGTCAATGGTCTGGCCAGGAGGGGGAGAGTTGCCCAGAAAAAAAAACTTTCACATGGCCCCTTTTCATGCATAAAGGCTGCGGTTTGGGTGTATTTAGCCTCGCAATCGGGCCAACCCGAACTACTGGACATTGCCAGCATCGGGAACATCTCGGCTGCCTAAAAACTAGGCACGCCCTCCCGCCCCTGCATCAAGCAGTCCCTGCCCAGAAATAGGCAGTCGCCGCCATTTGCCGTAAGTGCAAGCAGTGCAAGGACCTACGCGATTCACTTGCCTGCATAGCAATACTGACAGCAAACACGGAGGCCGTTGTGGTCCTTCGACGACTACAAACTGCATGAGTAAGGAGACACAGATCGTGCTAACGCAACCTCAGGAGAAGTATCGGGAAGTTTTACAAGCGGCTGAAACCCTTTGGCGTCAGGAACCCGATTGGGTGACGTTTTTCCGAAAGATCGTAGGGGTCGAGGGGGCCATCCGCCAGGGCTTCCCCTCTTTTGACGAATTGACTGCTTTCGAGCAGAGCGAAGAGTACGAGAAAATCCAAAAGATGCTCGTCAAGCTCCGCGAGAGAAAGACGGCCGCAGATCCCGAGAATGAGCCCACCCGAGTGATCACCGTTCGCCTGCCCAAAAGCATGCACGAGTATCTTCGGACCGAGGCCCACGACCTGCGGACGAGCATGAACAAACTTTGCATTTCCAAATTGCTACAGGTAATCGACGAGGGGATGATCCCCAACGAGCGAACTGCTGGCACAGGAAAAAAACATGCAAGCATGGCTGCTCCCGCGCAGCCTCTCGCGATGTCGACTCCCATCCATACGACTACCCCTATCAACACGTCTCCGACAGCAACGCTATCGCAGCCAGCTGCCCGACCGGCGCTGCAGCCAGTAGCGCAGCCGCAGCAGCAGGCTCCGTCGCCTTTCAAGCCGAGCCAACCGAGGTTCTAGGCTGACCGGTACGGCCATTAGATTGAAGCTGGCAGATTGAAGCTGAAAACCGCCCCCAACCCAGGGGGCGGTTTTTCCTAGTGCGCGAAAAGACCGTGCTCAAAAAGGAAACGCCGGCCGACTTGAGAAAGCAGGCCACGCAAATAACACTCCGCTTGCCGCAATAAACGAGAAAGCCGCTGTTCGAGCCGATCCATCATCCCCATAAACTGCGTTGGAAATGTAGATTCGAGCATCTTGCCCTCTGGAAATGGCGCGGGGTAAGGATACGAAATCAGGGGAAAAGCGGCAAACAGAACTGTAGTACTAATGCCTAACGACTTGTCTTTGCCGGCTCTTGAATTTTCGTCGTCTTGATCCTTGCTTCGAGTTGCCGATACTTCTCGTGAATTTCCAAATCAAAATGGCCGTGAGTTTCCATTTCCTCGACGCCACGGTACTGCGAGTGGCAGCGGTAGCACATCAGCGCGTCGCCGACGAGCGAGTAGAGCAACACATCAATCAGAGCGGTCGCAAAGAGAATTCCAAACGTCCAGGGGAGGTTGGTGTAGTACCAAGCGATCGAGCTGCCAAGGATGCCGACGCCCACGAGGGCGACGCCCAGACGTTGAGGGAAATCTTTGCGCAGATACAAGTCGTCGCTCGGGCAGACGATGCACCGGCGCACCTGATTGCCAACGACGGAATCGCCGGCAATCGAAATTTTTCCGTCGCAATGTTCACAGGCGAGTTCTTGTGTATCCGCGTTGAACTCGACTCGGAGGGCCGTGTCGCAGGCGGGGCAGGCGTAGGTAATGTTCACGGGGAGGGCTCGAAGGGGTTGCACAAAGCCAGGGGGTTGCAACCCCCTGGCTTTGATTATAGCGGAAACAGGGACTCGCTCGACAGTAGCAGCGACATGGTTTCGCCGACAAAGGTGCCGATGACCGCGACGTAGAGGATGCCCGTCGCGCTTTGCGTGTTGGGGATTTTCAGCGTCTGCCAAGCCATCCAGGTCAGGATCGCGACGCCAATCAGTCCAAAGGTCCAGCGCAGGGCAACAAACAGAACCCACTGAGTAGAAATATCCCCTCCGCTTGCGGTTTCGCACCAGAGCCCGAGCGACGCAACCACCATTCGCAGCGCCACTGCAACGGCCATCAGCACGATCAACCGCCGTAGCGGTGCCATCTCCATCGTTGGCGAGTTAAGATACCAATGCCCGAGCAGCATCGAGGCCATGGTCATGCCTAGCAATAATCCTGAACTGAGATTCGCAAGCACCGCTAAGAAACCAGCGGAGTCTTGAAGTTGACTGAAGCCTGCAATCAATGAGGTTAGCGCAACTACAAACAACAGAACTTTTCCGAAGTGGTGTTTCTCATACAGCCAGCCTACCGCACCGACATAGCTGGCCACCGCAGCTCCGACCGCGTACCAAAACGCCTCAGGAGCATGGGAGCGACTCAGCACCGCCGCAAGCGAAGTCAAACCCAACGTGACGTACAGATGATTGCGAAAGTAACCGCTGGTTACCTGCTTGGACGAAGTGATCGCCATCCCCGCAGCGAGCCCAAAAGAGAGTCGCAGTAAAAACTGGATGAGTAGCGCCATTGTTATTTATCGGCCGCCGTAGATCAGCGTCATCACTTCCGAGCGACTGGAAAGATTCGACCGAAAAATGCCTTTCATGGCCGACGTGACACTGTCGGGCTTGCGGATGCCTCGGATGGCCATGCAACTGTGCGAAGCTTCGATGACGACCGCGACGCCTTTGACATCGAGTTCTTCGATCAGCAGGTTGGCGATCTGCTCGGTCATGCGCTCCTGCACCTGCGGACGTTTCGAGATTTCCTCGACGACACGTGCCAACTTGCTCAGACCGACGACTTTTCCGTTGGGAACATAGCCGATATGTGCCTTGCCAATAAAAGGCAGCATGTGATGTTCGCACATGCTGTTGAAGGTGATGTCGCGGACGAGCACCATCTCATCATATTTTTCGGTAAAAAACTTTTTCAGGTGGACGCTTGGGTCGGTGTGCAGTCCGCTAAAGAGCTCGGCATACATCCGAGCAACTCGGGCGGGCGTTTCTTGTAGTCCTTCGCGATCGGGATCTTCGCCCACGGCGGTCAGGATTTCGCGAACAGCCCGCTCGATGCGTGGCAAATCGACGCCGCCCGGGGCGGAATCTTCCTCAGATGAGTGGTTAGAGCAAGGTGAGGTCATGGTGTCGAAGCGGATGGGGGGACGTATCAAACCCTCAATCGTAGGCTTCGGCAAGCAAGATCGTCAACCGACGGGTTGCAAAGCTCAGTTCAAGCTAAAGGGTGGCAGATAGTTGGCCAGCGACTTGGCGACACGCTTGGGATCGATCTTGGGCACTGCTTCCATCGCGTCGAGCAACATCCAGGCTCGCTGGTCGATATCACTTTCGCCGAGCAGATCGCACTTCAGTTGATACTCCAGAGGCAGGGCAAAGCTGACGAGGTCGGTCAGCGCGCCGAGCGGGATTTCCGCGGAAAGCAAGCTGAGAATCGGTGGATTGGCCATCTGGCCTTCGGGGAGACTTTCCTGGAACTTCTTGGCGAGCGCGATTTGAAGTCCTGGCCGCTGGTCATCGACTTCCGTTTCACAGCAATCGTCGAGCAAAGTGACATTTGCCTCTCGAAACGATCGGTGCGGCGGGAGTTCGCTTTCGATCCGCACCCTTCGCATCCCGAGTAGCAAAAGGTTGTACTCGCCATTGCCGGCCCGTTGGTGAGTCACGACCTTCCCGAGGCAGGCGTATGGAAGGACGGGGGGCCGGCCGTCATAGTCGCCTTCCCAGCCGGGAGCGAGGAGACTCATCGCGATCAGGCCATCGTGATCGAGGGCCTCGTTCAGCAAGTCGCGATAACGAGATTCGTAGACATGCAGCGGTTGCATGACATGCGGAAACATGACCAAGTCGGGAAGCGGAAACAACCGCACGGTGCCGGTGAAACGAGTTTCGTCGAACCGAAGATCTTCGGCGTTCCAAGGAAGCATGGGGGATTCTACCAGAGGCAAGATGAATTAGAATTAAGAGAGGTCAAAAAACGCTTGCGTCTTCGCGGCACTAGTCCAGGTGGATTTCAGGAATTAACTCAGGATCGATCTCGGTACCCGGGGTTGGCTCGTCGCCTGCGAGCACTTCGGCAAAGCATTGCTGGTATTGGTCGAAGAATTTTTCTAAGTCGAGCCCTTCGTAGATCGGAGCGTACGAAGCAAGATGTCCCCGGCTGGTCAAATAGACTTTTTTTGCACCCCGAAGGTTTCCGTTTCCGAAATGGTGCAGCGCGACGGCCGCTTGAATGAGTCCTTGGTAGAACTTGCGTCCCTCGCCCCGATACTCGGTCCACAGCTCTTCCCAAGTCTCGTGGGCTTCAAAAAACTCACAAACATTAAAATATTCAATACCCTTGAGGTAGAGGGGGTCGTACTGAGGGTCGTTGTTTTCCATCTGCGGGGATTATAGGCACTGGCTTGGTCCAAGGCCAGCGAGGGGAGCAAACAGCCGCCCTCGTTAGCGTACCATTTAGTTCTGTAAAATCGCCCTGGCGTCTTCCGCCGCCCCCAGGGCGATTAACGCCTCTTGTTGCCATTTGGTGCGTAGGATAGCATGGTTGCTGGTCCGATATTCCTCGGTAGCTCAGTTGGTAGAGCAGGCGGCTGTTAACCGCCTTGTCGCAAGTTCGAGTCTTGCCCGAGGAGCTTCAGCGGGTTGAGGCAGGTCAGCCATTGGTGAATTCCCCGTGCGGGTGGATCCACGGGGTTCCCAGCTGTCTCTCTGTCTAAAAGCGGCTTTCTTGCCCAAAAAGTCCTTTCTTCGCGTTGCCGAAAGGGAGAGGGAAATTTCGCCCCTCATTTTGCCAAATCCCTTGTGGTAGCTGTTTTACCGGTTATTCGGACGGTTCACACGGGTGGTGCCGTTAATAACGGTACCAGGCAGGAGAATCTCTGGAATAAATTTGGTAATCTAGGTTGACTTTTAGATTGACACAGGACTGCGACTATGTAGCCTATAGGTAATGAGGGCAGCCATGGGGCATCTGCTAGTGGCGGGCTGCCAATTTGGGTTCAGGATACCCGCTCTGCATGGAGTTCTTCGATTGAGGGGGCCTCGATTGAAGCTGCTAACCTACCACTTTTTTCTTATTTTTCTGGGAGACACAACTATGAAAAAGCTGTCTGTATTGGTGCCTGCATTGGCACTGGCTGTGATGATGTCGGCGAGCGCTTTGGCAGAGAATGGTGCCGTGAGCGAAGCCACGATGCAAGAAATGGGTTTGGGCGGGATGCAAGTCGTCTCGGATCAAGAAGCGATGGCCGTCCGCGGTAAGGGCTT